>CAMTVU010000059.1:0-33229 GCA_947085245.1 uncultured Chitinophagaceae bacterium
ATTAATACAGTTATTAATTCCGGAAATCAATTAACCATAACCGGAACCATCAATGCAGCAATCAACTTATCAAATATTTGTATTGGGGCTGAAATAAAAGATGTGAGCAACGCTTTCTGGAAAGCATCAAAAGACACCTGTGTAAAAGTGGACCCCTGCCGTTGCGATCCATGCAGGGATATGCAGCTGGTAATTCAAAAAGACACATTGGTTTTACCAAAGAACGGCAACCCAATGCAGGTGAATTTAACAGGAATGGTTACCGGTATCAACCCGAACAACATTAAAAAAGTAACTGCTGAAATTATTTATTTCAATATTCAGCAAACAGGTGATAGCAACTGTGCCAAGTGTGTGTACGACAGTAAATATTATGGCAACTTTACTTTACCTGCTTCTGCAATACCGGGTTACAGTGGTCCTGTTTTGAATAAACCGGATTACAGCAGACTGATCACCTGGACAAGTACAGTAATAAAAGAATGCAATGGCCAACCGCAGGGAGGCGGCGGTGTTGACCACGGTGATAACGGAAAAACAGATCCTGCGAATTATAACAAGGCAAAGAATGTTACTGTACCAAAGCAGACTCAAGGCGCTACGTTCGGAGAAAAAATGGCCGTTATCGGAGGTACGGGTAATCCTGACCCTCAACCTCATTTGCCAGGTTTCACATTGCCCATTGCTGTTCCGGAAATGAACAGCCTGAGTTGTTGCGGTGATGTAATAAAAATATGTGTACGATATACGTTCTATGATTTTTGCTGTCATGCATGTGAAGTAATCAGGTGTTATGAAATTAAAAGAGGAAAATAATTACTCCACATCTATTGTAAAATCATAAAAATTAAAATCATGAAATCAAGTATAAATAAAATCATCCTTGCAATTACAGTAATGCTGTTTGCATTTATTGCCAATGCCCAGCAGGTAGGGTTAACCTTAACACCACAGGGGACAATGCCCTATACTGCCGGAACCCAGTTTTGGGTATATGCCAATTACAACTACAGCAATATTACCGGCAACATTGTTATATCGGTTAGTTATGATAACAGTAAGGTGAGTTTTTGCGGAAGCCCGGCATTCCCAACGATTCCCACTTCAAATACAGTGGGCAGTACAACTACAGCAACTTATACATTTCCTGCAGTTGCCGGCAACAATCAAACAGGGGTTATTATGTTATGCTTTTCTTACCTGTGCCCTTCAACCTGTTTTGGACAAAACATTAATTCCTCCATCACCGGAACAATTGCAGCGCCGTCCAATTCTTTAACCTATACTGCAGCGCCTGCTGCAATCATTGGTAAAGTATTAAATACCTGGAACGGTACCCATAGTTTTTTCAGTTTCATACAGAGTTCTTATGAAGTAACATTTAAACTAACTGTACAAAACGGCAACTGTTTCACCATCACCAATCCCAAGTTTACCATTACACCTTCAATGGGCACATTGGTGAGTGTAACAAACGGAGCTTTACTGGGAAACACATTTACCCCTACCAATACCGTTAATTTTAATCCCGGTGGATACTATGAATATTATTATACCATTAAGTTGCCCTGTAATACACCAGCTAACACAACCATCACATCTAATGTGATTTTGCAGGGAACAAATTGCAGTATCAATAATGTAAACATCATTACTTATCCGGCTGCATCTTATACTTTGCCGGCAGCTATTCCATCGAATCCTTCTGCAACCATCAGCAGCGCCGCTTACACAGGATATTATTATGTGCAGGTTTATAACAATGGAAACACTCCTCTTAACCTGAGTCTTGCAAATATTTTACCTACAGTAAAAACAACACAGATCTATCATTACAGCAGTCAGCCAACAGGTCTAACTGCTACGCTTACCTATGAAGATTGCAGTAATACTCCATCAACTGCATATCCATTTAATCCGGGAGCAACAAATACAACACCGCCAACTTATGCCAAAAAAGCAACGATGGCGATCACGAATCTGCTGCCCGGTTATTATTGTGGATTTTATATTTATTATAATTTAAGTAACTCCTGTGTTGGTGTTCCAACTGCAACAAGTTATACGTTGAACTCAAGTATGAGTTATACCTGCAGCACTACAGGCTTAAGCCAGGTTTGTTATAATTGCGGACCAGGTGGTAATGGAACCACTACCTCTGTTTACAATCTGAGCCCCGATATTAATTGCTTATGGCAAAATTCGAATCCAAATTGTTTAAGCCCGGGTGATACAGCAACATTTTGTTTGCAGTTTAATAATGCCGGTACAGCACCGCTGCAGAGTGGTGTATTAAATTTTGCTTTGCAAAATTTTCTTACCTACATACCCGGATCAGAAACATTCACAGGGTTCGGTACAAACCCAGTTTACCAACCGGCTTCTTCAGTTAAATGGAATTTACCTACGATTCCTGTTGGCAGTACAACGTACAGTATTTGTTTTAAGGCAATCGTTAATGCAAATGCCCCTTATGGTTCATACGGAATGAATTATGCTGTAACAGGAACCAACTATTCCGAAAACCAATATTGTTCGCAGACTGTAAATATTTGTGCATTGCCCAAAGCAGAAGTGGAAAAAATGGTGAAAGGAGATTTAGATGCTGTGTTTGGAACAAGTGGTAACGGAACACCCGGTTCAACTGCAACCTACCAGATAACAGTGAAGAATACCGGTAATACAAATATTGGAAACATTGTGTTGATAGACCGCCTGCCATTCTCCGGCGATTTAACTATCATGAACTGTACATCAAGACTAAGCCAGTTTTCATTATTCCCAAGTGGTACTGTAACAATTCCGGGTGCAACAGTTCAATATTCATCAACACCCAATGCAGGTACAGGTTGGCCTACTACTACTGCAAGTTGCAATCTACCTGCTTCAACATTCAGCGGAACTTTTGCTCCTAATAATTTAAAAATTGCATTAATCAATCCCATTGCTCCGGGTGGAACTTACACTTTCACTTTTAATGTGGTGGTGCCGGCGAATGCACCAATTGGTCAACTTGCCTGCAATACAATTGGAATGATCTGCGATTTCTTTGACAATGCCAACAACGCTTCGCAGTTGAACCCGGTTGAATCGAATGCTGTATGTGTGGAAGTAAAAACAAAAGAAATACCGCCAACCGGCTGTTGTAAAGATTTTCTGAAAAAGATTGAAGTAAAACAGGAAGTAAACAACAATATACTTTCTGTAAATACCACCATGACGGTTGGTCCGGCCAAATTAACCAAAGTCTCTGTTTCATTGGTTGATTTTCACATACTGCACGCAAAAGATTGCGACGTTTGTTTGAAAGACCCGAAGAACATGGGCAACATCACAAATGTAAACAGCAGTATTACCTGGAACAATTTGCCTGCAAATGTTTCATGGAGCCATTTAATTCAATGGAAAGACAGTGCAGGTGTAAGCTGGAATAACGGAGTGCCTTTAAGTTTTCAAATTCCATTACCTCCCAAGAGCCCCATCTCCTGTTGCTGTGATACTATTGTATATGATTTGAAATATTCATTTACTGATACTGCCTGTATTACCTGCGATACCATTATCTCTTACAAAGCATATAATGGAAAAGATTGTAAAGATGGTGGCGGACAGGGTGATACAACACAATGCAACTGCAACTGGAATCCGAAATTCAATTATGAGGGAGCGCCGCAGGGTGGTAAAGCAGTAAGTTGCGGAGGAAGCATTACCGTTCCAAAAGGGAATATTCCTGTTACATTCAATCCCGGATTTACGTGTACACCATCATCGGCTACCTGTCAGCCATCTGGATTAAGTGTACAGTTAGTGAATAATGCAACCAATGCAAGTACCATGTTAACGGGACCAAACTATAGTTATACATTTCTTACAGCCGGATCGTATACGTATAATCTTTCGGGAACATGCGGAGGTAAAAAATGTGAATGCAGAATAACTGTTACCGTTCCTTAAAAATAAACGACTCTAATGATAAGCCTCAGAAACATATTGGCCCTTTTCGCCATCATGTTGTCAACAAACATGATGGCTCAGAAAAAAAAACCTTTCAGCATCAGTGGCACGGCCGGGGTTTCTTATGAATATTACGGATTGAACCGTAACCCTTCAAGCTGGACCGGATTTTATCCACGCAAACCCTGGAACCAGGTTCGGTTTACGTTTGCCCCTGAAATAAAATTCGGAAAGAACTTCAGTTTACCTCTGAATGTAAACCTGTCAACCAAAGCAACCAATTTTGCAGGGCCTTACAGCGGTATCGGCAAACAGAGTTTTGCTCAATACATTACCAATCCCATGAACAGTATTGGCGCTAATCCAAAATACAAATGGGCAGAGTTGCAATTGGGAACTCAGTATTTGAATTATTCCAATTTAAGCACCGGTGATATTGGCGTGTTTGGCGCAGGGTTTGATTTAAGACCCGGTGATTTTTTAATTAAATTCTTTACCGGCCTCTCACAGCAAAGTGTCAACTTTTTTACCGGCCCTCCTGCAACAACCGGTGCCTATAAAAGACGAAACTGGATGTTTCAGTTTGGAAAAGCAGAAGAAGGGAAATATGAAGTAACCATGAATTTTGCAAAAGGAAAAGATGTATTGAGTTCGTTAATTACACCTCCTCCTTTCATAAAACCACAGGAAGGTTTTACAACAAGTTTTGTAACAAAAATATTTTTTGCTGAGAAATGGTATTTCAATTTTGAAGGCGCTCATTCCTATTATACAAAAGACCTGTTACAACCGCTTGACATTGCAGGCAAATCATTCAAGCCGTTTATTGAAGCACATACTTCAACTGTTCGTGATTGGGCGGGAGAATCAGCCATCGGCAGAAAATCAAAAAACTTTGACATTGGTGCAAAAATAAAATACATCGGCGCAGGTTTTCACACTCCCGGCTATCCGTTCCTGCTACCCGACCGTTTGGATTATACACTCAACACCCGCATCAATGCATGGAAAAACAAAACAAATATTGTGGCAAGCATTGGCCAGCGGGTTAACAATGTTAAGAGCACAACACTGCGGGCCAAACAGTTTATCGGCAACATCAACTGGTTTACACAGTTTAATGAACAGTGGAACCTGAATGTGAGTTTCAACAATTTCGGATTTCAATCTGCCGGTGGTATTAATCCTTATGGTATTAAAAATGTTAGTAATGATTTTGGAATCAATCCTTCCTATACATGGAACAATGAAAAGGTTGTACACCTTTTAAGTTTAAACTATAATTACAGCAAGTATGATGAGCGGGATGTAATAACCGGCGCCGTTACTTCCAACAACACACATACTGCATTGCTCACATACATCCCAACTTTTCTTACAAAAGATGTAACGCCTGATTTCAGCTTCATGTATTTTTATAATCAGCTGCCTGGATTTAAACTCACACTCATTACTCTTAGCAGCGGATTAAGCATGCCTTTTGCAAAAAAGAAAGCAACTTTCAGAGGACAGCTTCAATATAATTTTTCAAAAACAAATACGTTTAAAAACAACAACAACCTGGTTGCATCCTGCACCATTGATTGGAAACTGAGCAAAAAATTAACATGGAATAATTTCATCAGCTCCAACTATTTCAAATACGGAAATGAAATTATTCCCAATGGCGCCAACTACCTTGAAAGCAATATCCGCACAGGATTGCAATACCGGTTTGGAAAATAAATTCATACGATGAAAAAATTAATCTTCATATCACTCTTTACACTTGTTACTTTAACCGGCTTTACACAACTCAATGTAACGCTGTTTGTAAATGCAACCCCGCCCGGTACATTATCAGAATGGGGCAACCGAAAAGATGTATTAACTTATCTTGTTAATTACAGGGCAAGCGGTGCCATACTGCAGGTAAAAATAAAAACAGAAATTAAGCTGAACGATGGAACAGTTGCCGCCACTACTGACCTGGCAAATGCAAGAACCATTACACTTGCCGATGGTAACAATTTATTTTCAGCTGCAGATGTATTGCCGCTGGGTGCAATGATTTTTAATGGAAAATACAAAACAACCTTCCGTTCAACAGGTAAACTTCCTTCAGATAATTATCAAATTTGTGTTACACTGGTAAACCCGGTTGATTATACACCCATAAGCGAACAGCGTTGCCGTAATTTTTATCTCGCTGCATTACAACTTCCCATTCCGGTAATGCCTGCGAATGAAATGACCCTGTCGCAGGAAAAAGCACAAACAGCAATTATTTTCAGATGGACTCCTGTAGTGCCACGACCATCAACACCGGTTGTATATCATATCCAGGTGTTCCAGGTGTTGCCCGATCAAAAACCCATGCAGGCATTCCGCAGTAATTTACCTGTTTTGGATAACGCAGTTACCGGAACAACACAATACATCTGGCAGCCGCAGTTATCCATGTTATCATTTATGCAACCGGCAGACAGTTCAGCAAACAATGCTGCAGGTATTACATTCATCTGGACCATACGGGCAACAGATGCAAGCGGTAACCCGTTAAATGATGGTAACATCAACTATGATGGGAGGGCCGAACCTGCTGTTTTCTTTGTAAAACCAGGGGGCGATCATCCCGTTCAATCAAAAAGAAAAACCAAAAAGAATTGATAGCAAAAACAAGTGCTGAAAACAATTCTTATACCAAAGGGAAGAATTATTTAGTCCAATAGTACGTATCAAAATTTCATACTTGTACTTGCCTGCCGGGCAGGCAGGTAATGCCGCCCTAAGTAAATGATTGGACTAAAATATATTTCAAAGCGGTATTACATAAATGTTTTTCTATTTTCGTTACTATGTTCCGGCAACATTTCACCAAAGAACAGGCCCATCAAAAAGCAAAACACTATTGTGCTTACCAGGAAAGGTGCCACAGCGAAGTAAAAGAAAAACTTTACAGCTTTGGGTTGCGTAAGGTTGAGGTAGAAGATTTGCTTTCAACACTTATTGAAGAAGATTACCTCAATGAAGAACGGTTTGCCGAATTGTTTGCCGGTGGCCGTTTTCGATTAAAAAAATGGGGGCGTGTTAAAATAAAATATGAACTGAAACAAAAAAAGGTAAGTGAGTATTGTATAAAAAAAGGAATGAAAGTTATTGAGGATGCTGATTATATGCAAACAATTCAAAAGCTGTTTGCTTTAAAAAGCAAAGAACTGAAGCATGAAAAAAATCATTTCATCAAAAAGAAAAAAATTCAGGATTACCTGTTACAAAAGGGGTATGAACCTGAGTTAATCCGTAATTTATTCTCAAAGAACAAGAATGAACAAGAATAAAAAATTGTATTCTTGTGCTTCAATGCGCATAAAATCATCATACTTCGTTCTGTTATTTTTGTTACTGGCGCATACATCCAATGCACAAACGCATCTTAAAGCATATTCAAAAGAATTAACTGTAATTACAGATAATGATAATTATGATTTTGAGCTTACAGATCGTTATTATTCCAATGGTTTTATCTTCAACTTTAACTGGTTAGCTGCAACAGCTACGGGTAAAAAATATTTGAAAAAAATCAATCGCCTTGAAGCGGGGCACAAAGTTTTCAATCCCTATAAAAACAATGAGTCGCAACAATTGGTTCTTCAAAATATGGATCGCCCTTTTGCAGGATGGTTATACGGCTCTTATGGAATTACAAAAATTTACAGAAACAGTTCTGTTTTATTATATGGAGGAACAATTGGAATTATGGGACCATCTGCAAGAGGGCGTCAAATTCAAAAAGGATGGCATCGTATTATCGGCTTGTATGATGTGTATGGTTGGGAATATCAGTTAAACGATGAATTAGGTTTGAATGGCAATGTGGAATATTATCATTCACTGATTAAAAGCAATGGGAAAAATAATATTTCTATTCATCTGGCAACTCAAGCAAATCTTGGTAATACATTTACCAATGCCTCTGCAGGTTTACTGATTAAAACAGGAAAGTTGAATCTTGAAGAAGAAACCGGATACTGGAGCGCCAACCTTACAGGCAACACAAAAGTTCCGGTAAAAAAAGAAATTGTTTTTTTCTTAGAACCAACTGTGCAGGTGCAGGGATATAATGCAACCTTACAGGGGGGGCTTTTCAGAAAAGATAAAGGGCCTTTTACATCAACTGTTAAACCTGTTGTTCTGCAGGCAAAAATTGGTACAATCGTTCCGGGAAATGTGGCCGGGTTAAGACTCTATTATACTTTTCGTACAAGAGAAGGTGGCACCATGAAGCTGGGAGAACATTGGGGAAGTATTGGCTTAACTGTTCGTTTTCGATAAAGATTATCCGAACTTTACTTTATGGGGCATCTCACATTTACACTCATACAAACCAATTTGCATTGGGAAAATAAAACAGCCAATCTGCAAATGCTGGAGGAAAAAATAAATTCCATTCAGCATTCCACACAGGTTATTGTGTTGCCTGAAATGTTCAGCACCGGGTTTAGTATGAAACCCGAAACATTTGCCGAAGACATGAACGGGCCAACCGTTGAATGGATGAAAAAAATTGCTGCTGAAAAAAAAGTGATCCTGACAGGAAGTTTGATGATTAAAGAATCAGCTCCCTCTCCTTTGGAGAGGGCGGGGGGTGAGGTTTTTTTCAACCGTCTCATCTGGATGTTGCCAAACGGGCAATATGGTGTGTATGATAAACGGCATTTGTTTGCTTATGCAGGTGAAGACAATCACTATTCACCAGGAACAAAACGTTTGATTGCTTCGGTGAACGGATGGAAAATAAATCTGCAGGTTTGTTATGATTTGCGGTTTCCTGTTTGGGCGAGGCAAGCTACAACCTTACCCCTAACCCCTCTCCAAAGGAGATGGGAAGAAGAACCCGAATATGATGTACTCATTTATGTTGCCAACTGGCCCGAACGCAGGATTCATGCATGGAAAACATTACTTACTGCAAGAGCAATCGAGAATCAATGCTATGTGATTGGTGTTAATCGTACAGGTGATGATGGTAATCAAATCCATTACAGCGGTAACAGTATGGTCATTGATGCAATGGGTGAAGTGCTGTATAAAAAAGAACATGAAGAAGATATTCATACCATCACGCTCTCCAAAGAAAAACTGCAGGATGTAAGAACAAAGCTCCCGTTTTTAAAAGATGCGGATAATTTTATAATTCAGCCCTGACAATCTTTTTCAACTGTTTTATCGTTTCCGTTGCATAATCAACTCAATTGCTTTTTCCATCTTAGGGTCCTTATTCATCCTTATTGTTTCAGCAGTTGGCTTTACTTCCACATCGGGCAACACACCTGATCCGTTCTTTGGAAAATTTTTATTATTCACAATTCTGTACAAAGGAAGCCGCACACGAAGTTTACTGTTGGGCAAAGTCATTTCAGGAATAAACACACCATTGTTACCATAGTAACCGCCACCCGTTTCTTCGCCTGCAATTGTTACATTACTCAACCCTTTTACAGAAGCGGCAAACATGGTGGTGGCAGAAAAAGAATATCCGCCTGTTAACAGGTACAGGTTTCCCTTATATCCCTTCTTATTGGGTTGATAAATTCTGTTTCCAAAAAAACGAAATGCATACATGCTGTCGTTCATCTTTCTGCTCAGGAAAATCAATCCCAGATTGTAGATGAACCGCTTTTTTATTTTCGCTTCGCTTCTGATCTTTCGATGTGTTGTATAAATTGAATCTGCAAACAGAAACGGTTGCTGATGAATTTGTTTTGCAAGAAAGAGAGATGTTTTGATCAGTCCCCCGCCATTGTTCCGCACATCAATAACCAGATTTTCAATTTTATTTTTCCGCAACTGCCGGAAACTTTTTTTCAGGAAATGTTTTTTAAGGTCGGGGCCAAAACTGTTTAACCGAAGAGTTGCATAGGTATTGGTTGGATCAATTTGAAAACCCCTTACACGCTGCAATCTCTGCTGGCGCCTTGTTATTGTTTCCTGTGTTAGTGGAACACGGCTTACTGTAAAAGGTTTGCGATTTGCTGTATCTGCCTCCGGATCATGTACCTGCATCAGCCTGTTTTTTACATTCCCTTTTTCATCAACAAAAACAACATTATAATTTTTACGGATACCGAAACGATTGTTGTAATAAGTTGTAAAGCTGTTACTCAGATTTTGATAGCTGAAATTTTTTGAGTTGCCGTCAATGGAAACCAGGGTCAACATCGTATCAATAATCCACCTTGCATTCAACCCGTCAATTGCAAGCACCTGCATTCCTGTTTTGATCATTGAATCTCTCCTGTTGAGGTTAACCGTTACAACTAAGGTTGAATCATCAATGATCTTTAATCCTAACGGGAAGCTTTTATTTTTTCTCCGCTCCCGATACTGATCATATTTTGCGGAGAACTGCACACTGGTGTGTCCGCAGCGGATGGGAAAAATTGTTTCAGCAATTATATTCCTGAATTCAATTTCATTCACGGAATCCTGCAGCAAAGAATAGGCTCTTTGAAAAGAAGCATTGATTGCAGTGTCGTTTGCGTACCAGTTCAGTGAGGGGTGATTGTTTCTTAATGTTTGTTCCAGTACCTGCACATCTTTTTTCAACTGCTGTGGGCTGTATTTCTTTTGCGGCGAATAGCTGATGTTATTTGATGCAGAACAGGCTGTCATCAAATAACTCATCAGTATCCACAAAAAGAAAAGAATGTTTTTCATTATTAAATTCTATTTGCCAAATGCATTCCAGCCCTGGGCAGTGAGCTTGTGTTTATTACCGCCTTTTGTAAGAATGGTTGCGCCTTCACTTTCTTCTGCCACATATCCAATTACCCTGATGCCAATTACATCTTTAATCTTATCATAATCTGCCTGAGAAATGGTAAAGAGCAATTCATAATCTTCGCCGCCGCTTAAAGCACAGGCCGTAGGATCTAACTCCAGCTTGTATGCAAATTCTTTTGCGTCGGGATGTATTGGAAGTTTGTCTTCGTATATGAATGCGCCAACTTTGCTTTGTTTGCAGATGTGTAAAAGCTCACTGCTTAACCCATCGCTGATGTCCATCATGGAAGTTGGAGTGATGTTTTCTTTTTCAAAAAACTCAATGATGTCTTTTCTTGCTTCGGGTTTTAATAAACGGCCAACGATATAATCCCTGTTCTCCAGATCGGGTTGCACGCCTTTGGTTTCTAAGAAAATTTTCTTTTCCCTTTCCAGCAATAACAATCCTAAATAAGCTGCACCCAGGTAACCGGTAACACAGATGAGATCATTTACTATCGCCGTGCTGCGCTTTACAAATTTATCCGGCGCAACTTCGCCCAATGCTGTTACGCTGATCACAAATCCTTTTTGAGAAGAAGTGGTATCTCCGCCAACCAGGTCAACCCCGTACTCATCACATGCAGCATACACACCTTCATAAAATTCTTCCAATGCTTCCACACTGAAACGGTTGCTGACAGCCAGGCTCAGCAGCACTTGTGTTGGAGTTGCATTCATAGCGTAGATATCACTCAGGTTTACCACAATACTTTTATACCCCAGGTGTTTGAGGGGCGTGTACATTAAATCAAAATGCACCCCTTCCATCAGCATATCCGTTGTAATCACTGTTTGTTTTCCAAAATGATCAATGACTGCTGCATCATCTCCCACACCTAAAATTGTAGATGCGTTTTGATGTTCGATGTTTTTGGTTAAATGATCAATTAAACCAAATTCTCCGAGAGAGGAGATTTCTGTTCTTTCTTCGCTCATGTTTTATGTACGATTTTAGATGTGTGATGTACGATGTGGCCTGGCTGTTTTCATTATTTTCGGCTTGAGTTAATCGTAGCAACAATTATTTTAAGCATTTCTTCTCCTTCTTTATAAATTGGAACAACTTTTGGCCTTTCCTTTTTATTAAACTCTACTAACAACTCCAGCCAAAGTAAACTTTCATCCAATTCTTCTTCAACAATTTTCAACTTGTTCACAAAATCAGGTGTTGATTTTGCTCTTCTTACAGCACGGTAGTTAGCCGCAACAGAAGCGCTTGAACGAATCAATTGATTAGAATAATTCCGGTTGATGTCAGATTTTGGTATATCCTCTGTAAAATGACCGCAATCAATTGCAAATTTCTTTGTTCTTTTCTTCATTTCTTCAGGTGTCATAAAAAAAGAAATTATAGTTTAACAAGTTGGTTATTTGCATCGTACATCAAACATCGTACATCGTACATTAAAGCGTTTTCCTGTTATTCACCCACTTCAACATCTCTACATGAATTTTTCCATTTGTTGCCAGCAAATGCGGCTGGTACGGCGAATAATAATTCCCTTCAAAATCAGTTACTGTTCCACCTGCTTCTTCTACCATTAAAAAACCGGCAGCGCTGTCCCATGCCTGTAACTTGTGTTCATAAAAACCATCAAAGCGCCCGGCAGCAACCCAACACAGATCAATGGCTGCACTGCCCAATCTTCTTACAGGAATCCCCTTGCGGATAAACCGTTCAAACACCTGCAACGGACCGTTTGGCATATCCAGATATGTATAAGGAAAGCCCGTTACCAAACAGGCTTTGATCACTTCACTTTGTTCACTTACATGAATGGGTTTATCATTTAATGTTGCTCCTTTGCCACGTTCAGCAATATAAAATTCATTCATGAACGGGTTGTAAACCGCTCCCAAAAT
Source organism: uncultured Chitinophagaceae bacterium (assembly GCA_947085245.1). Lineage (GTDB taxonomy): Bacteria > Bacteroidota > Bacteroidia > Chitinophagales > Chitinophagaceae > Lacibacter. Next base: position 12,625 of record CAMTVU010000059.1, read on the forward strand.
CATCTTGCCATCCTTTTCAATACCAATACTTACACAACAAATGGGAATGCCGTTTGCGAAATTCACCGTTCCGTCAATGGGATCAATGATCCATTTGCAGGTGGAGTCCTGTATAATTTCCCCGGCTTCTTCACTTAAGATAGAATGTTCAGGAAATTCTTTTCTTATCACTTCAAAGATGGCTTTCTCCGCTGCATGATCAGCTTCAGTTACAAGATTGTTGATTCCTTCTTTATTATGAACCGCAAAATCTTTCTCAAAAAAATGCTTCATTTGTTCAGCTCCGGCTTTTGTGGCTTCAATAAGGATTTGTTTTAGCATGCGCAAAGATAGAAAGACAGATTTGAGATTGCAGATTTTAGATTTTAGATTTGAGCTTTAAACAGCCATTTGAAACTTTCAGTTATCATAGTAAACTACAACGTTAAATACTTCCTTGAGCAGTGCCTGCTTTCGGTACAAAAAGCTATTGCGGGTATGGATGCTGAAGTATTTGTTGTTGACAATGCTTCAGCCGACGGGAGCCGCAGTTATTTACAACCGAAATTCAGCAACATCCGTTTTCTTTGGAATGATGAGAATGTTGGTTTCGGAAAAGCATGCAACCAGGCGCTGAAGTTTGCAGGAGGTGATTATATTTTATTCCTCAACCCCGATACAATTGTTGCTGAAGATTGTTTTACTGCCTGCATTTCTTTTTTGGAAAAAACAAAAGAAGCAGGAGCATTGGGCATTCGCATGCTGGATGGAAGCGGAAAATTTTTACCTGAGAGTAAACGTTCTTTTCCATCGCCACTTACATCCTTTTATAAATTAAGCGGTTTATCGGCGCTGTTTCCCAAATCAAAAATATTTGGTCGCTATCATTTGGGATATTTAGATGAACATCAAAATCATGAAATAGATGTACTGGCCGGTGCGTTTATGCTCATTAAAAAAGAAGTGCTGGCTAAAGTGGGTGGGTTTGATGAAAGTTTTTTTATGTATGGTGAAGATGTGGATCTGAGTTACCGCATTCAGCAGGCTTCATTCAAAAATTATTATTTCAGTGAACGTTCCATTCTGCATTTCAAAGGCGAAAGCACAAAGAAGGGTTCTGTAAATTATGTACGTATGTTTTATGTGGCCATGAGCCGCTTTGTACAAAAACATTATTCTTCCTCAAAAGCCGGGCTATTTACAGCGCTCATCAATGCAGCCATCTGGTTAAGGGCACTGTTGAGTATTGTAAAACGTTTTATTCAAAAAACAGGATTGCCTGTTTTAGATGCCTTGCTCATCTTTCTTTCTTTCTGGTTAGCCAAATATGTGTGGGTGCATTATGTGAAGACAGAAACCATTTATCAAAACCAACTGCTTTGGGTTTCTTTTACAGGCTTTACATTTTTGTTCCTGATCATCAGTTATTACACGGGGTTGTATGAAAAACAGTTTCGCTATAAAAACCTGTGGCGATCTACCATTATCTCAATGCTCATTATTCTTGCAGCTTACTCTTTATTACCGGAACGTTTTCGTTTTTCAAGAGGCATTGTATTAGCCGGGTCTGTCTTCAGTTATCTTCTCTTAAATATATGGAGATGGATTTTGCTGCAAACAGATGTATTGCAAAAAGCAGATGATGAAGATGATTTCTTTTCCATTGTTGCAGGCACACAACAGGATTTGCAAACAGTGAACAGCTTATTGAAGCATACAGGGCGGCAGCAAAACATACAGAGCTTTGTTAGCCCGCTGAACGAAGAACATTCGCTGGGCACTTTGAATGATATTCAAAAACTATTGCAAAACACACCGGTTAAAGAGTTGATCTTGTGTGAAAGCAATCAAATTACGTTTGCACAAATTATTTCACTGTATGAGCAAACCGGCAAACAGGTGAAGCTGAGATTACATGCCAGCGGTAGCGAAAGTATCATTGGCAGTGATTCAAAAAATGAAGCGGGACAGGTTTTAAACAGTCGTAATTATCAATTAGCACAAGCAGTAAATCTTCGTTTAAAAAGATTGATAGATGTTGCCTCTGCTCTGTTTTTTTTGTTCCTTTTTCCGTTTCACTTTTTGTTAAATAAACATCCGCTTACTTTGCTTAGTCATTGCATACAGGTGTTGCTGTATCAAAAAACATGGATTGGTTTTTCTGCAACGCATCCGCATTTACCCAAACTAAAGTCTTCTGTTTTGGGCCCCGCAGGCATACCACACAACCAAACACAATTGAATGCAGAAGGTTTATTACTGGCCGATGAATGGTATGCCCGGGAATACGAAGCCTTGTTTGACCTCAGAACCATCTTTCTCAATTATAAAAGTTTAGGTAGTAAATAGTCGTTGAGTTGTTACATTTGTTACTATTGAACGATACGTATGTCATTAATTGAACTCAATCTTCCCAAAACGCTGAGCAAAGCACTGAACCTGCCGGTTAATTCTCCCAAAAGACAGCAGGTTAAAGTATTGAAAAGGCTTTTGAAAAAGGCAACACATACAGAGTTTGGGCAGCATTATCATTTTGATGAAATATTAAACAGCCGTCATCCCGGAAAAAAATTCCAGGAGTTGGTTCCTGTTTTTGATTACAATAAAATTTATAACCAGTGGTGGCATAAAACACTGGAAGGGCATAGTGATGTTTGCTGGCCGGGGGCTATTAAATATTATGCATTGAGTTCCGGCACCAGCGAAGCAGCCAGTAAATACATTCCCATTACCAATGATTTAATGCGTGGCAACCGTATTGTTATGATCAAGCACCTGCTTACACTGCGTACGTATGAACATCTTCCTGTACGCAGTTTGGGCAAAGGATGGCTGATGCTTGGCGGCAGTACAGATTTGCAAAAAGGCCCCGGTTATTATGCCGGCGATTTAAGCGGCATCACTGTTAAAAAAGCTCCCTTTTGGTTCAGTCCGTTTTACAAGCCCGGTAAAAAAATTGCCCGTACAAAAGACTGGAATAAAAAATTAGAATATGTTGTTAACGAGGCGCCTAATTGGGACATTGGTTTTGTGGTGGGCGTTCCTGCATGGATACAGATGTGCATGGAAATGATTATTGAACGTTACAAACTTAAAAACATTCATGAAATATGGCCCAACCTCGCCTTCTTTGTACATGGCGGTGTAGCATTTGAACCTTACAAACATGGCTTTGAAAAATTATTGGGTAAACCTCTTATCTATATTGAAACCTACCTTGCAAGTGAGGGTTTTATTGCTTATCAAAGCAGGCAGGGTACAGAGGGTATGAAATTAGTAACCAGCGATCACATCTTTTTAGAGTTTGTTCCGTTTGAAGATAAAAATTTTGATGCGGATGGAAATATGGTTGACAATCCTGAAGCGCTGATGATTCACGAAGTGGAAGAAGGAAAAGATTACGCATTGCTTCTCAGCACCAGTGCAGGTGCATGGCGATATTTAATTGGCGACACGGTTCGTTTTATTGATAAAAAAAACTGTGAGATCATTATCACCGGCCGCACCAAACACTTCCTCAGTTTGGTAGGCGAACATTTAAGTGTTGATAATATGAACAAGGCAGTGCAAATAGTAAGTGAAGAATTAAACATTTCCATTCCCGAATATACCGTTGTGGGAGAGCCGCATGGAAATTTCTTTGCCCATCACTGGTATGTTGCCTGCAATGATCATGCAAGCAGCGATGAACTCAAAACAAAAATTGATAACGCACTGAAAGAAATCAATGATGATTATGCGATTGAACGTGGCAGTGCATTAAAAGATATTTACCTGGATATTTTACCCGAATCAAGCTTTATGGAATTTATGAAGCTCAAAGGAAAGATCGGCTCACAGCATAAATTTCCAAGAGTATTAAAAGGTAAAATGCTGGCCGATTGGAAACAGTTTCTGGAAACGGGGAAACTGTAAAAGATAGAAACGCTCCTGCCCGACTAAAGCCGTTCAGGCGGGGATGACACTGATTGTGGCGGATGAAAACGGATAAAAAGAATTCTTACAAATTCATTTCCATTCGTGTTCTATATTACGGTTTCTGTTATTTTTACCTTCACACATGACCGAAGCAATCATTAAAGGTTTGGCATTGGGTTTCTTACTGTCCATCAGTATGGGCCCGGTTATTTTTTCCATCATTAAACAAAGCATCAGCAACGGATATAAAGGAGGGCTGAGTTTTGCCATTGGTGTAGCTGCCAGTGATCTTACTCTTGTATTGATCAGTAATGTATTTACTGAGTTGTTTAACCGGCTGTTGCGTTTTGAAAGGATCATTGGTATTGGCGGCAGCATGCTGCTCATTGGCATTGGTATTTATTTTCTTTTTTTTAAGAAAACCAAACTCAATGATGTGGGTGATGGTTTTGAGATGAAACGAAAAGCAGGAGATTATGTAAAGATCTTTTTTGCCGGTTATTTTGTAAACCTGCTTAACCCCGGTGTAATTGCGTTTTGGTTTACCTGGGCAACCGCTTTTATTACTACGCCGGTGAATGAACGCATTGCTCTTTTTGCTGCCTGCCTGGCTGTTGTATTTATTGCTGATCTGCTGAAAGTGTTTTTGGCCAGCCGTTTACGCAAAAAGCTAACGTTAAAAACCATTAATGTCATTAATAAACTATCCGGTACTATTTTAATTGTGTTTGGTGTTGTACTCATGGTGGGGCTTTTGTTTTACTGAAACAACCGCTTCCTTTAGAATAAACCATCTTCAATAACCCCGACTTTTAAGTCGGGGACAATATACCAGAAGAGAGGGCGGCTTTAGCCATGAACTAATGAATCATGGCTAAAGCCGGAGATCCGGGTGATCTGATTCCCCGGTTTAAAAGCCGGGGTTAAAAAATCAGAGTATGGCAGCAGAAGACACATTTGGTTGCATCGCAATGAATTTTTATCAATCATATTCCATATTTTCTTAACAAACTATTTCAACTTTGTGCTGTTCTTTTGAAGCTTCCTCATGAAATCAATTTTTATATTCGTCACATTTATAATCACTTCTTTTTCTTCTTCTGCACAATTCAATCAACTGATCCTGCGGAAGAACGGCGTTGCACATAAACGTTATACCGAAGGTTCGGTGATTCATATTCAAACAAAGCTTGGTCTTACTTACAGCGGCACCATTTATCTCATCCAAAACGACAGTATTTATTTTGCCGATGGTGGTATTCATAAAAACGAAATTGTTGCCGTATTTAAAAAATCTTTGGGCAAACAAAGTATTCTTCCCTTTGATGCAAAAACTTTTTTGCTTGTAAATGCAGGTATTCCACTTTTTACTGCCGGGCTGGTGATGAGTGGTGAACCTTTTGCAACATCGCTGCTTGCAGGCATTACATTGGTGTACGCCCCTGTTTTATTTTATAACATCACCCGCCTCATCAAAAACGGAAGCAGGCGTTACCCCATCGACAACAAATATGATCTGCAGATACTGGATCTGCACCCTGCAGAAAATATTCCCAACTAAAATCCATAATGTATATTGCAGCAATGGCTGTAAAGAAAAAGGCAACTAAGAAATCATTTCTTCAAAGAACGTTTCGTTTCCTGAAACGTCTCTTTCTTTTTTTATTCCTTGCCCAGTTTGTTTACATCGTTTTATTGAAATGGATTGATCCTCCTTTTACCATTACACAGCTTGTAAGTTTACTGAAAAGTGATGGCTTGAAAAGAGATTATGTGTCCATTGAAAAAATGTCGTTCAATGCAAGGCTTTCAGTAATTGCTGCAGAAGATCAGCTCTTTCCCGACCATGGCGGGTTTGACTGGAAGAGCATTGAAAAAGCAATGGAATACAATAAGCGAAAGCCCAACCGTGTTCGTGGCGCATCCACATTATCGCAACAAACAGCCAAGAATGTTTTTTTATGGCAGGGAAGAAGCTGGTTACGGAAAGGGTTGGAAATTTATTTCACCAAAATGATTGAATGGGTGTGGGGAAAGAAACGCATTCTGGAAGTATATCTCAATGTTGCAGAAATGGGAAAAGGCGTTTATGGCATTGAAGCTGCTGCTCAACAGTATTTTCATAAGTCAGCAGCAACGCTTACACGTACCGAGGCTGCGCAGATTGCGGCCTGTTTGCCAAATCCTAAAAAATATACGGTAAAGCCTTTATCAAAATATGCAGCTGTAAGATCAGGATGGGTAATAAGACAAATGAATAATCTTGAAAGCGATCCTGATATTCAGTTGCTGATCTTTGATCAAAAAAAATAAAGGAAAATTTATTTCAGAAGGGAATCAACAGCTTTTATTGCATTTGCAAAACGCTCCTCATAGCTTCCGCCAATTTCAATCCAGGGTGTTGATTGCTGAATGAGCAGTTCTTTATAAATATTAAAAAGATCTTCCCTGATTTCCAGTTCAGGATATTCTCTCAAATCATCTTCCACCCAGGGAACATCGGGCTTGCAAAGAAGATAGAGATCGCTTTTTTGAGAATCAATTTTACCTGATATCCATTGATGGCATTTACCAAAAACAACTTCGCTCCATACTTTCATTACCCGCATATCTGTATCAAAGAAAATGGTGCTGTGCTTTTTTTCAATGGCATCTCTTGTGTACATTTCTCCCAACTCAAACTGGTTTTTTGCAATAATGAGCAAATCATCATAGTTGTATTTTCGGCCCAAAACAATTAAGTACTCTCTTGCATACTCGGGACACCAGATGGAATGGTAGTGAAGTGCCAGTTTTTCGCACAAAACTGATTTACCTGTAGATTCCGGGCCAAGAACAGTAATTTTTTTTAACATGTGGATGGTAAGGATAGCAAAAATAACGGTTACGCTTATACAAGACAACGGTATTTACACTATGTGTTTTTACTTTTTTGTTTCCACTCCATTAATCCAAACACCGCCATGATCAACAAAATAAAATAATATACGCTGGTAAATACATATTGTTTTACAAAGTACAATGGTATGGAGGCAATATTTGTTGCCATCCACCAATACCAGCTTTCCACTTTCTTTCTTGTCATCAGCCACATACCTGTAAACGCTGTTGCAGCTGCAAAAGCATCCGCCCACGGAATAGCCCCGGGTGCAAAATTTTGTTTGAGATATTGAAGTGAAAAATAAAGAGCAATATAAAAAGCAGCAAAAAATGCAAACTGATAAAGCCACCATCGTTTATCTGAAAAAGTAATATAAACAAGATGGTGGTGCTGCTTGTCCTTTTTTGCCCACAACATCCAACCATAAACACTCATCACTGTATAATAAAAATTCACAGAAGCTTCTCCAAACAGGTGACCTTTAAAACTGAGCCAGATATAAATAACAGTGTTGATCAAACCAACCGGGTACACCAGGATATTTTCCTTGCGGCTGAACCATACGCTGGCAATGCCTGCAAATACAGCAATGTATTCCAACAGTGTGGTTTGCTGCATGCCTTCAACAAATTGTTGCCATATTGTTTCCATATCAGTTCAAAAATGCAAAATGATTTCTACATTGCCATAGAAAATGTTTTTTATGAGTAAGATTAATGGATCAACCGTATTGATTACCGGAGGCGCTTCGGGAATTGGAAAGCTGATGGGAGAACTCTGTTTGCAGGAAGGGGCAAAACGATTAATCATCTGGGATATTGACAGGAAAAAAAACGAAGAGTTTGCAGCAGAACTTCTTTCAAAAGGATATGAAGTACATACCTATCATGTGGATGTAAGTAATGCAGATGAAATTATATTGGCTGCAACAGACGTTAAACAAAAATTTGCTGGCGTGGATCTGTTATTTAACAATGCAGGTGTTGTTGTTGGTAAAGAGTTCCGGCATCATACACACCGTGAAATTGATTATACCATGCGCATTAATGCCGATGCGTTGATGCATGTGGCGCTTGAATTTATTCCCGGTATGATTGAAAGAAAAAAAGGACATATCATCAACATTGCATCAGCAGCAGGACATATTGCAACGCCAAAGATGGCGGTTTATGTTGCAAGCAAACATGCTGTTATTGGATGGAGTGAAAGTGTGCGCCTTGAACTCGAGGCAATTTCAAAAGATCTGCATGTTACCACTGTAACACCCTCCTATATTAATACAGGAATGTTTGAAGGGGTTCGTTCTCCATTAGTTCCTGTTTTGAAACCTGAAACTGCTGCCAGAAAAATCATAGCAGGCGTAAAGAAGAATAAAATTTATGTACGCCTGCCGTGGATTGTTTATGCCGTGCCCTTCTTAAAAGGTATATTACCACAACGCTGGTTAGATGTAATTGTTGGCAACTGGTTTGGCTTTCATAAAAGCATGGATGCGTTTAAAGGAAAGAAGCCATAATTTTTTTCGGCATCTTTGTAAAAATTTTCAAGCATGACGATTGCTGTTCTTGGTGCCGGTATGGTGGGCAGAGCCATTACCCTTGATCTTGTAAAAAACTTTTCAGTTACTTCTTTTGATGTGAGCGAACAAAACCTTCATTTACTGAAAGAAAAAAACCCTTCCGTTCAAACCTATGTACAAAATTTACAAGAGTATAAATCATATTCTTCTTTTCTTCAACCGTTTGATATTGTTGTTACTGCTGTTCCCGGTTTTATGGGTTTTGATACATTGAAAGCGGTGATTGAAAGTGGTAAGGATGTTGTTGATATTTCTTTCTTTCCCGAAGATGCATTGCAATTGAACGCCCTGGCAAAAGAAAAAAATGTAACGGCCATTGTTGATTGCGGTGTGGCGCCGGGTATGAGCAATTTTATTATTGGCCGTTACAATGCAGAAATGAAAATTGATGCCTTTGAAATTTATGTGGGCGGGTTGCCCGTTCATCCCCAACCACCTTTTTTTTACAAAGCGCCATTTTCTCCCATTGATGTAATTGAAGAATATACAAGACCTGCAAGGCTTAAGGAAAACGGTGTTATTGTAACCAAACCTGCATTAACCGAAAGAGAGAGGATGACCTTTGATGATGTGGGTGAACTGGAAGCGTTTAATACAGATGGCCTGCGTTCATTATTATATACTATGCCGCATATTTCAACACAAAAAGAAAAAACCTTGCGTTACCCGGGACATATTGATTTAATCATTGCATTAAAGCAAAGCGGATTTTTCAGTGAAGAAAAAATAGTTGTTGCCGGAAAAGAAATTTCTCCTTTAGCTTTTACTTCAAAATTATTAATCAACGAATGGAAGCTGGGAGAAACAGAAGAAGAATTAACCGTTATGAAAGTTTTATTGCATGGCGAGGGTAAAACCATTGAATATAATTTGCTGGATTATTATGATGCAGTAACTCAAACCTCTTCCATGGCCCGTACCACCGGTTATACCTGTACGGCTGCGGTGAACCTGCTGGCAAATAAAATGGTTTCAAAAAAAGGTGTGTTTCCGCCGGAGTTGATTGGAGATGATAAAGTTTGCTTTGAATTTGTTTTAAATTATCTGAAGGAGAGAGGTATAAACTGGAAAAAGAAAATTTCTTTTTGATATGATTTCGTTTAATACCGCTTTGAAATATATTTTAGTCCAATCATTTACTTAGGGCGGTATTACCTGCCTGCCCGGCAGGCAAGTACAAGTATGAAATTTTGAAAGGCGCTATTGGATTAAATAGTTCTTCCATTTTGTATAATACAGGTTGATCAAAGGATTATCTTCGCACAGATATATTTTTAAATAAAAATCGAAACACATGATACGTAATGCAACCGCCGTTTGGAATGGCTCAGGAAAAGAAGGTAATGGTCACCTTACAACACAAAGCACCGTATTAACGAAAACACAATACTCTTATCTCTCCCGTTTTGAAAACGGTGTGGGCACCAACCCTGAAGAATTAATTGCCGCTGCACATGCAGGTTGCTTTGTAATGAAGCTGAGTTTTATATTGGGTGCTGCAGGTTTTACACCCGATAGCCTGGAAACAAAATGTGAGATTACTTTATTAGAAGGATCAATTACCAAATCACATCTTATTTTATCAGCAAAAGTGCCGGGCATTGAAAATGATAAATTCCAGGAATGTGTAAAGGAAGCTGAACTAACTTGTCCTGTTTCCAAATTATTGGGGCCGGGTTTGAGCATTAGCAGTGAAGCAACATTAATGTAATACTTACATAAGAATAAAAGAAAAAGCGTGGTGCCATAGCGCCACGCTTTTTTATTTCTTAAATGAAGATCCTTTATTCTGCTTCTGCCACTACTTCTTCCACTTCAGGAATCATCCGCTTCATCATACCTTCAATACCTGCTTTCAAAGTAATCATGGAAGATGGACATCCGCTGCAGCTTCCCTGCAACATCAGGTTCACTTTACCATCTTTAAAACTTTTAAACTGAATAGCGCCGCCATCCATTTCAACAGCAGGTTTTACATAATTTTCTAAAATTTCCTGGATGCGCTTCACCACATCGCTTTCATCGCCACTTAAGGTAACATTCTCTTTTACCGGTTGTACCACTTTTGTTTCATCAACTACCAGCTTACCTTCTTCCAGGTAATCTTTTAAAAACTGGCGTACAGCAGGGATCACTTCCTGCCAATCGGTATCGGGGGCAGTACGGGTAATTGTAACAAAATTACTGGCAATAAAAACAGCCCTCACAAAGGGAAAGCCAAAAAGTTCTTGTGCCAAAGGAGAAGCTTCGGCAGTTGAAACTTCAGGAAAATCAATGCTTTTCCCGGGATACATGAGTTTGTTGGCTACAAACTTCATTGTTTCGGGGTTGGGCGTCATTTCTGTATAAATGCTGATAACGGGATTACCTGTTTGAATCATTGTTAGAAAATTTAAGTCCACCTTCGCAAGGGCTTTGGCAGATGAAACAAAATTAGCAAGAATTGACTGCTTTGATTGATTAATTCAGGTGAAAAGATAAATATGCCTGTTATAGCTTGTAAATTTTCCCTGTATCGTAAATTTGAAATCTAAATCAAACATAATGTTACCTCCAAAAATTGAAAAAGCACTGAACCAGCAGGTGTTGCTGGAAGCTCAATCGTCTCAAATTTATTTAGCCATGGCAAGCTGGGCCGAAGTAGAAGGATACAGCGGCGTTGCTGCTTTTTTATTCAAACACAGCGATGAAGAGCGGATGCACATGCTCAAACTTACAAAGTTCATCAATGAGCGTGGCGGACATGGGGTGGTTCCTGCTCTTAAAGCCCCATCACCAAAATATAAAGGAGTGAAAGAATTGTTCCAGGAAGTATTGGATCATGAAATATTGGTAAGCAATGAAATCAATAAGCTGGTTGATATTTGTTTGAAGGAGAAGGATTACACCACGCATAATTTTTTACAGTGGTATGTAAGTGAGCAAATTGAAGAAGAAGCACTGGCACGGCAGATCATGGATAAACTGAAACTCATTGGTGGCGATAAAAGCGGTATGTATTTCTTTGACCGTGATATTACAGGCCTGGGTGCAGTACAAAAAGGAGCAGGAAGAGAAAACGCATAATGCAGCCTTGCATTCATGAATTGCTTTTCGTTTCCTTCTTTATTATTTAATTGCTTTTTATGCAAAGAGAAATATCTGGCTGGTATAGCCCTGCTTTAGGAATGGAAATGCCCATTGTTACTTATGGTCATTACGGGTTTGCATTATTACTGGTGCCAACAGCCGCTGCCGATTATTTAGAATATGAACGTTTTCTGTTGATTGAAACCATTAAACCATGGATTGATGCGGGGAAGGTGAAAGTGTTTTCGGTAAACAGTATTAACACAGAAAGCTGGCTGCATAACGATATGGCGGGAGAACATAAAGCTATCCGCCACAACCAGTTCAATGAATATATTTATAATGAAGTTGTTCCGTTTATCCGCAACAGCTCATCACCCGAAACGGAGATCATCGTAAGCGGTGCTTCCTTTGGCGCATTACACAGTATGAATTTATTTTTAAAACGCCCCGACCTGATCAATGGTGTTTTGGCCATGAGTGGTGTATATGATTTAACGGAATATTCAAAAGGACATTATGATGAGCAGGTATATTTCAACAGCCCCATGCACTATATGCCCAACTTAACGGATCATGGAATTCTGGAGCAGATCCGCAGCAGCAATCACATCCATATCTTCAGCGGAAGCGGTGCATATGAAGATCCATCGGGCAGCGGAAACTTTGCAAAAGTGTTATACGACAAAGGCATCAACTATGAATTGGATATTTGGGGTGAAGAGTGGCCGCACGACTGGAATACATGGAGAGCGCTATTGCCGCATTACCTGGAAACAAGATTTTAATTTCACCTCTTTCAGTTAAAATTTTACCGCTGTTACTGTATATCCCGCAGTACGCAATAAATTAATAACCCCGTTCTGCCCGGCTAAATGCCCCGCACCAACTGCAAAAAAACAACCAACTTCGGTAATATTTTTTTCCATTACCAATATCCAGTTTTTATTGCGGTTGGTTAGTAATGCTTCTTCTGCACCCATTATATCAGGTGATGCAATGATTTCTTTCTGAAGCTGCCGGATATTTTGCTGCTTATACAATGCGGCCATCTCTACAAACTGCTTTTTCTGCTGATCATACTCACGGATCATCTTAACTATATTTTTTGTTTCCACACTGTCTGGTATATCATCAAACACTTTCATCTGGTCTTCAATTGTTTCAAGTCCGTGTATGTCTTTGCCTTCTTTCTCTGCCATTGTCATAAATGTTGTTTCATAGGACTGCGTACTGTCGCATGGCAATGTTTTCAATGTAAGCATGCTCATAACAATCATGGGTTTAAACTGGTTAAACAATTCAAGTGGAAACGAAGTGTTATCCTTAAAAAAACTATCAATCAGTTGATACTCGTTTCCAAAAATTGTTTTCAGGCTTTCTCCCTGGGGCAACATTGCCAGCTTCATCATCTTCATCTGCATCAGGGGATCGTCCATATCAAATTCTAAAAACACTTTTCCTGAAGAAGTAAATTTTTGTTTTACCGGATCGGGCAGAAAAAAATCTTCTTTACAAATCATGTGGATGGTGCCAAACAAATAAGAGGGTTGTTGCAACCCCTTGCCCGTAATCTCCCAAAACAAACTGTTTTCTTCAGGCTCCTGTGCAAAGGAAACAAGAGATATAAAAAATACTGCAATCAATATCTTCACTTTTTTCATCCTGCTGTTTTTTATTTTAATTCGGTTTCTTCCATTTCCTGTAAAATATTTTTCAGTTGTTGTATATGCCGGCCATACAGTTTACGAACATACCATTTGTTCAAAAGGTAAACAGGAATAGTGAGAACAGCCGCCAAAACAAATAAAACAACCGTAAATATCCACATAACCACTTTTGTTTTTATTGCCGGATCTGCTGCAATTTCCGGCGAATAATAAATGCCAATCATTCCTGTAGCAATGAAAACAACCGGAAACATCAGCGTTCCGGAGATCAAATAAAACCTGACATATTTTTCAAGTGTTTGCAGCTGCATTTTTAAATTCGACTTTACTTCGCAGCTTACACATTCCATCTGGTTCAGCAATTTTATTTTCTGCAGATAATAGAAAATATACAGAACACCAATCACAATCAGCATCCATGCAAGGCTAAGCATACCTCCCGTATAATGGAGAAAGTAATAAACAACACAGCCAACATACAATACAATAACAAACAGCAACTCCATTAACAGGTTGCGTTTCATTTTTGCAATGGGGTTTTTTGATTTTTTATGCAGCAGTGCCTGTAACTCATCTGCCAACGGACCCTGTTGTTTACTTCCCACATTGCTCCACATTTCTTTTAACTGATCAAGTTCCATAATTATGTGCTTTAGTGAGTGTGCGTAATTTGTCTTTGATCCGGTTCATTTTTACACGCAGCGTGCCGCTGCTGATGCCAAGTATTTCTTCCATTTCGTTATAACTTTTATCTTCCAGGTATAACATCACAATTGCTTTTTCCACTGTGGTTAAGCAATAGATTGCCGCATACATTTCTTTCAGCTTCTCCTCTTTTATTTTTTCATCATTCGTATCTGCTGGTTCTTTTGGTATAAATTCAGGAAAGCTGAGTGTTATTTTTTTTGATTGTTTCCTAAAATTGCTGATAGCCGTGTTCAGGGCAATGCGGTACATCCAGGTACTGAACTTTGCATCACCCCGAAAAGAACCGAACGATTTCCATAGCTGAATGATAATTTCCTGGTACAGATCTTCCTTGTCTGTTTCATTACGGCCATAGAGATGACAAACCTTGCGTATAATGCCCTGGTTTGGGTTTACTAATTGCAAAAAATTCTGTTCAGCGGTTTTGGTCATTCAGCCAATTGGTTTGAGTAATTGTACTGCGTACTACGTAGCTCAGGAATACCGGTAAGGAGCGTAGTAGTATTTGTAGTAAAATTGTACATTAAGTTACAAGCAACAAAAATGAATATGAAGAAAATGTATCACCTCGCCAATTGTAACACCTGCCAGGCTATCATCAGAGAAACAAAAGCACTGCAGGCAGGAGTTGAGCTTCAAAATATCAAAGAAGAAAAAATCACAAAGCAACAATTAGAAGAAATGAAAAAACTGGTGGGTAGCTACGAAGCACTCTTCAGCCGCCGTGCATTGAAATACAAACAACTTGGGTTGAAAGACAAACTTCTTACAGAAGAAGATTACAGAAATTTTATCCTTGAAGAATATACTTTTCTGAAACGGCCCGTAACCATTTTAAACAACCGGATTTTTATTGGCAACGATAAAAAAACGGTAGAAGCGTTGCGGCTTGCGTTGAAATAATTATTCAATACCTCACCCTCTTATCCCTCTCCAAAAGAGAGGGACGGCACTTCAGAAAACAGATAAAGCTGCATCACTAACACATCAACTGCATTTTTTCAATCAGCAACACTTCATAGTTTAAAAAAAATTGAGCTTGAAACACAGGCATACCCTTTCATCTCTTTTTCTCTTTTAGCCTCTTAGCTGAGGATCCGCAACTTGGCATAATTGAGCATAATCTTTTTCTCCCCGTTCAATTCAAACTTAACCGTTGCAATAGGATTGTGTGTGCTGCCTTCCATTTTAATCACTTCACCAAATCCAAATTTCTGGTGTTCTACTTTTTGTCCTTCCTGTAAATTGCTGGTATCACTTGCAACAAAATCAGCGGTTGGTTTATGTTCTACTGTTTGCTTACGGTTAGATGGGGTTAAATATGTTGGTTTTGCATTCTGCATTAAGCCTTTCGCATTTGGCGTTGGACCATATTTTTTCTCAGCTTTTTCTGCATCATTGTAATCGGATTTATTTCCCCATCCCTTCATACGATCAAAAGCAGAGCCGCTGCCAATTCCTGTATTCTGATTTTTCATTCCGCCTCCTGCAAAACTTCTGTCAACATGTTCGTCGGGCAATTCGTCTAAGAAACGGCTTGGTTCATTTTGTACAATTTGCCCAAACTTGTAACGGGTGTTGGCATAAGTGATCCAAAGCCTTGTCTTTGCTCTTGTGATCACTACATAAAATAATCTGCGTTCTTCTTCCAGTTCTTCTCTTGTGTTAATGCTCATGGCATTGGGGAACAACATCTCTTCCAACCCGGCTGCAAACACACATCCAAACTCTAACCCTTTTGCTGCATGGATGGTCATCAGTTTTACACTGTCTGCATTGGGATCTTTATTATCAGCATCAGTAAGTAATGTGATTTGTTGAAGATAAGAACCAAGAGTAATAGCCCCCTCCCGGGCCCCCTCTAAATCTCCCCCGCCAACCGGCGGGGAGACTTTGCCAACGCTCAGTGCCTCACTATTCAAAGAGTCATTATTATTATCAGCGTCGTTGAAAAGCAAGGATTGTGAGTTGGCCGTTCCCCCTCCCCCGAAGGGGGAGGTTAGGTGGGGGCTTATTACACCATCTTCATCAATCTGGTTTCTGTTCTGCGTATCATCCACCCACTCTTTGATAGAGTTCAACAACTCCTGTATGTTTTCATAACGCTGCAATCCTTCTGTACTCTTATCGTTGAACAACTCTTTAACGATGTTTGTTTGCTTGCCCACATGCACTGCTACTTCATACGCATTGTTCTTCTGCAGCATGCTGGCAAAACTTTTGATCATGGTTACAAAATTTTCAATTGCTTCCAGTGTTCCTGCACGGAAACCAACTTCCTTTGCTTTGCACAATACATCCCACATGCTGATGTTATTTTCATTAGCATGCAGCACGGCTTTATCTATTGTTGTTTTACCAATGCCTCTTGCAGGAAAATTGATGATGCGTTTCAACGCTTCTTCATCTCTCGGATTCACGATCAACCGCATGTAAGCAATATAATCCTTGATTTCTTTGCGCTGATAGAAACTGATACCGCCATAAATAATATAAGGAATGTTCATGCGGCGCAAACTCTCTTCAAAAGCACGGCTCTGTGCATTGGTGCGATAGAGTATTGCAAAATCTTTATTGCGGTAATGATTACGGAGTTTTTGTTCCTGGATGGTATCAGCAACAAATTTCCCTTCTTCATTATCCGTCATAGTTCTTACCAACCTTATTTTTTCACCTTCTGCATTTTCGGTGAACAAGACTTTTTCAATCTGGTTTTTATTATTGCTGATTACTTCATTGGCAACCTTCAGAATGTTTTGTGTGCTGCGGTAGTTCTGTTCCAGCTTTACCACTTTTACCTCGTCATAATCTTTCTGAAACTGTAAGATATTTTCAATGGTTGCTCCCCGGAAACTGTAAATACTTTGTGCATCATCACCCACCACACATACATTTTCATGCATGGCGCCGAGTAATTTGATGATTTCGTACTGAGCAGGATTTGTATCCTGGTACTCATCAATCATAATGTATTTGAACTTGCGTTGATACTTGCTTAAACTGTCGGGGAAATTTTTCAGCAGTTCATAAAACTTAATGAGCAGGTCATCAAAATCCATAGCGCCGTTTTTAAAACAACGTTTGGCATAAGCATCAAAGATCTTTACAATGGCCGGGCGGTTGGCCCGCATATCTTCCTGCTGAATATGATAATCCGTTGCATACTCCGCCGCACCAACCAATGCATTTTTTGCTGATGAAATACGATTATAAACAGTGGATGGTTTGTAATGCTTATCATCGAGGTTCATTTCATTGATCACCGTTTTAACCACACTCTTTGCATCATCGGTATCATAAATGGTAAAGTTGGATGGATAGCCCAATCGTTGTGCTTCACTTCTTAAGATGCGTGCAAACACACTGTGAAAAGTACCGATGTATAAATTTCTTGCTTCGTGATTACCGAGGATGTGCTCCACACGTTCTTTCATTTCCTTTGCAGCTTTATTGGTAAAGGTTAAAGCCAATATATTGAACGCATCCACACCCTGCGCCATTAAATGTGCAATTCTTGTAGTGAGCACTTTTGTTTTGCCGCTTCCTGCACCAGCCACAATCATCAGCGGACCATCAATATGTTTCACTGCTTCCTGCTGCCGCTCATTCAGTCCTTGTAAATAATCCATCATATAAAATATAAATGCCTTTTTGTTACAAACGAAATGTCACCCTGAGCCTGTCGAAGGGTTGCCGAACAAGGAACCATTGCTCAGGCATTTGTCTTTCGCTGATAAAAGGAATTAAGCCTGCAATTTACAGCAAGCTGGCTGGATTAACTTTTGTGTGAGAAACTATTGCGCCATCAGCATGAAAACTTAGGCGCCTCTTTGTGCCCCACCTACATGCTTACCTGCATTACTGGATGTTTTAGTATTGGCCTTGCCTCCACCCTTGGGTGCTATAAATGAGGATTTATTGGCAGGCAAAGTGCTTTTCTTTTTATCTTTTTTATTCTTTCCTGTATTGAACAATGACATAACGAATAATTTATGGTTTCTGTTGATACTTGTTGCTTTGCCGGTAAAATGGATACCGCCGGAGCAACAGTTCAAAGTTAACTGTTTTCTGTTTTACGAATAAATCTTGCCACAAAGACACTAAGGCCCGAAGGAAAACAAAGAATACATTTTTGCTCCATCCTTCGTGTTTCTTTGCGCCGTTGTGCCCTTGTGTCCCTTTTCTTGTTTCAACTCCTTTTCTCTTTTGAACTCTTAGTTCCGCCTTTGCGCCTTCGTGTCTTTGCGGTTACCCTTCTTTTTCTTCTTTGTATCTTCGTCTGCACATGATCAAAGTTGGTGATTATAACCGGTTGCAAGTTCTACGATTAACGCAGACAGGAGCTTTTTTAAACGATGGAAAAGAAGGCCTTCTCCTTCCAATACGCTTTGTTCCATCTGATACAAAAGTGGATGATGAATTAGATGTGTTTGTATATCATGATTCCGAAGGCCGGCTCATTGCCACCACGCTGCACCCCAATGCGGTAGTAGGCGATATTGCTTTTATGAAAGTTGTTTCCACCACTCCTCAAGGCGCATTTTTAGATTGGGGATTGATGAAAGATTTATTTGTGCCCCGCAGCAAACAGATCAATTCTATGCGGCTGGGCGGCGAATATTTAGTGAAATTGTTTATTGATGAACAAACCGGCCGTGTAGCTGCTACTGAATATATTGAACAGGGCCTCAGCAATGAAAATCTTACACTTAAAGAACTGGATGTAGTAGATCTCCTGGTTTTCCGTGAAACAGAACTCGGCTATGCAGTGATCATCAACAACAAACACCTTGGGCTGTTATACTTTAATGAAGTGTATCAAAACATTTCCATTGGTGATAAGCTGGAAGGATTTATCAAAACCATCCGCCCCGATGGTAAGATTGATGTAGCTCTTGGTAAACCAGGCTATCAGAAAGTTGAAGATGAAGCAGACAAGATCCTGCGACTGCTCAAAGAAAAAAATGGTTACCTGCCCTACCATGATAAATCAGCACCCGAAGAAATTTATGAATTCTTCGGCATGAGCAAGAAAACTTTTAAAATGACGGTGGGTAAACTCTACAAAGAAAAAAAGATTGAATTGACGAAGACAGGAATGAAAGCCATCTGAAATTTATTGCCCAATTTTTGGTAACTTTAATTGATTACCCTATTTTTGGGTAATCAACTGTTTGTAAGAAGCCTTCCACGCTATAAATCTATTTGTCGTACAATGACTGTACAATTTAACAATGCATACCTTGAAAAACTCTTTCAGGGTAAGCATGTTTCTGGTAAACCCAGATATAGCAGTGAAGTGATTCTGAAACTCAAGAAAACAATCCTGAAGTTGCAAATGGCCGGCAACCTCAGGGAAATAAAGGCTTCTAAAGGCTTAAACTTTGAAGCTTTAAAAGGAAATTTAAAAGGTTATTATTCAGTAAGAGTTGATAGGGGTTATCGCTTAATTCTTACGGTTGACAAAGAACACGGGATCGTAGTTACCGAAGTCCTTACTGTACATGATTTGAATAATCATTACCAGTAAATTGAAACATAAATCGCAATCAAATTGTCAGTATTAGATTAAATATCTGCAAACTGATTAAATAAAAAATGAACAACTATAAAGTAGTCAATAGCAGGGGTAAAGAAATCTTCACTGATGTTTCGTTACATCCGGGTGAAGTTTTATTGGATGAACTGGAAGCCAGAAGTATTAAAAAATCGGCTTTTGCAGAACAGCTTGGAATGAAGCCTGGGCACTTCAGCGATCTGCTCTATGGCCGCCGTCATATTGGCGCATCTGTTGCACTAAAACTCGAAAAGCTTCTTGGTATCTCTGCCGAATATTGGATGAGACTACAGGTTTATCATGATCTTTTTGTAGAAAGGGATAAAGAAAAAGAGGCCGCATAACCGAAAACCAAACCTTTTCCTCCGCTTATTCGTAATTATATACATGCATCGCTTTCTTTCCATCTCTATTGTTTTTCTATTATTGTTTGCCTGCAATAAAAAGCAAACAACAAGCAACCCCATACCCAATCCTCCACCTGTTGTAACAGGACTGCAAAAAACATATCTGGCTCTTGGCGATTCCTATACCATCGGACAAGGTGTAAACGAACTTGAGCGCTTCCCTATGCAGGCAATCATCTGGCTAAGACTCAACGGCATCAACATAGCAACGCCTGATTATATTGCAACTACCGGCTGGACTATCGGTTCACTTCAAAACTCCCTCAACTTTCAAACCCCCGTAATTCATGATGTAGTGAGTTTGCTCATTGGTGTAAATGATCAATACCTTACGCATGATACAACAGGTTACCGCCAGCGGTTTACCCAACTGCTGGAAAATGCCATTCAACTCGCCAAAGGAAAAAAAGAAAATGTATTTGTGCTATCCATTCCCGATTACAGTGTAACGCCATTTGCTGCCGGCAATGATACAAGCCGCATCCGGCAAGAGATTGATTGGTTCAATGCCATTAATAAAAATGTGACCACATCTTATAGTTGTGCTTACTTAGATATTACTCCTTCCACCCGTGATGCCCGTTATGATCTTTCGCTTCTTGCAAATGATGGACTGCACCCCTCCGGTTTGGAATACAAAAAATGGGCTTATCGTTTAGGTCCTTTAATGTTACCGGTGTTGAAATAAACCCGTTGGCGGAGTTAATTTTAAAAGTGAAATTTATTGCCCCAGAGGAGCAAAATATCAGTAGAAAAATAGGGTTGCTATATATTTGAGCTCCAGAGGAGCGACATATAATATATTTCGCCCCGATGGGCAATGTCATTAAGTTAAGC
>CAMTVU010000060.1:0-20136 GCA_947085245.1 uncultured Chitinophagaceae bacterium
CTGTGTTGTTTACTGATTTTGTTTCTTTTTCAAAATTGGCCGAACATATAGAACCGGTACAATTAGTAAAGAGTATTGATTATTACTTCAAGGGATTTGATGAAATCACCACAAAATATGGTTTGGAGAAAATTAAAACAATTGGTGATTCTTATATGTGCGCCTGCGGCTTACCTACAGCTAATCCAACGCATGCAAGAAATGTTATCCTGGCAGCAAAGGAAATGATTGCCCTGGTTCAACATGAGATGAATGCCGAAGATGGCCTGAGTCACTTTGATGTAAGAATTGGAGTACACACAGGACCTGTTGTGGCCGGTATTGTAGGCATCAAAAAATGGCAATACGACATCTGGGGCGATACTGTAAACATAGCTTCCCGAATGGAATCTAAATCAGAACCGGGAAGAATTAATTTATCCGAAACAACCTACAATCAAATCAAAGATGAATTTACCTGCGAATACCGGGGTGAAATTGAAGTAAAGAACCGTGGGCCTTTGAAGATGTATTTTTTGTCTTGATGTGTAAACTGTTAACCCAATGATTTCGGAGCCGATAGTAATCTTACAATAAAAAAAGCCGCTTCATTCAAGAAGCGGCTTTCAAGTATACCTGGAAAGAAAACCTCCGGGGTTTCAGAAAACTGTTACAATAAATTTACAATCTTACAAACCCCGGAGGTTTAATTCCAATTCAGCATTCACTATTAATCTCCCCAAATATTATCTTTTCCTTCTAACCACAATTTCACCAGTTCAGTTGTAACAGATTTTGGTCGTTCCAATGGCAATCCAAGTGCTCTGTCCCAAATTAAACTGGCCATTACACCCAATGCACGGCTAACGGCAAAGAGTACCGTGTAATATTCAAACTCCACCATTCCGTAATGCACCAGTAACGCACCACTGTGTGCATCTACATTAGGCCATGGGTTTTTAATTTTTCCCATTGACTGTAAAATAGGCGGCACCACTTCATAAATATTCCAAACAGTGTTTACCAATTTATCATCGGGCATGTGCTGTTTACCAAACTCCATTTGTGCAGTAAAGCGTGGATCTGTTTTACGCAATACAGCATGGCCATAACCCGGCACCACTTTTCCTTCGCTCAATGTTTTCTTTACGTATTCAGCAATCTGTTCTTTGGTAGGCGCATCTGTATCCAGGCTTTCCTGCATTTCATGAATCCACTTGATCACTTCCTGGTTAGCCAATCCGTGTAACGGACCTGCAAGGCCGTTCATACCCGCAGCATAAGCCAAATAAGGATCGCTCAATGCAGAACCAACAAGATGAGTTGTGTGAGCCGATACATTTCCTCCTTCATGATCGGCATGAATGGTCATGTACAAACGCATCAACTCCATGAACCCTTTATCTTCATAACCCAGCATGTGGGCAAGGTTGCCTGCCCAATCGAGCAGGCCATTGGGATGAATATGTTCGTTGTTCTTATACTTACGGCGGTAGATATACGCTGCAATACGTGGTAGCCTTGCAATTAAAATCATGGCATCATCAAACACCGGTTCCCAGTAATCTTTTTTGCTGAGTCCCTCGCCATATTTTTTAGCAAAATAACTTTCGGTTTGTAAAGCCATTACACCAACAACAAACATGGTCATTGGGTGGGTGCTCAGCGGCAGTGCATCAATTGCAGCAAACACATGGTTGGGCACATGGCTGCGGCGTTGCCAGATGTCGGTTACCTGGTTTGCCATTTCATCATCGGGCAGTTCTCCCAGCAACATCAAATAAAACAAACCTTCCGGTAAAGGTTGGCTGCCTTTTGGAGATTTTGGAAGTTTTTGCTGTAATTCAGGAATGGAGTAACCACGAAAACGTATTCCTTCCTGTGCATCTAATAAAGAAGTTTCTGTTACCAGGCCGGTTATGCCACGCATTCCCTGGTAAACCTGAGATAGAGTTACTTCGCCAATTACTTTGTTTCCATGTTGTTTAATAAGTTCCTTGATTTCAGTGTTAGCAATATCCGCTTTTGCTTTAAACCTGTCTTTCATAACGCCCATAAACTTAGAATTATAAATGATGATGAGTGTAGAATACCAAAGTTAGTTAAACAACGTATTCATAAAACAATAGTTGTATAAAATGTTGATGAACTTTTTTTATACCGTTTTGAAATACATTTTAGCTCAATCTTTTACTTAGGGCGGCGTTACCTGTCCCGAAAGGCGGGATACAATTATGAAATTTTGAAAGGCGCTATTGCACTAAATAGTTCTTCCATTTGGTATTATTTGGGAGCTTTTTTATACAACCACAATGCTACAAGGGCAAAAAGGAAATTTGGAATCCATGCAGCCATCATGGGAGGCAAATTTCCTTTGGTTGAAAACACCATTGAAAATTTATCGGTAATAATAAAACTCACTCCAATAATAAATGCCAATGCCAGGTGAAAACCACTGCCTCCTCTTATTTTACGACAGGCAAGGATGGCGGCAATCAACGTCATTACAATTACTGAAACTGCACTTGAATCTCTGCGGTAACGTTCAAATTTAATTGCATTGATTGTTTCTGACCCCCTGATGGATTCCTGCCTGATGAACTTATTGAGAGCCGGTGTTTTCAATTTATCTTTTTTAAACTCGTCTTCGGAAATGTCAGAAGGACGATAGCCTAATTTCACATAGTGGTTTGAAAGCATCTTTACTTCCTCTTTCATTCCATCAATTTTTCTTTCTACCGCACTTTCAAGTTTCCATTGCTTTTTTGCCGTATCCCAAATGATAGTTTCGGAACGGAGGTTGTAAACCACCTGGTTGCCTTTTACTTTCTCCAGGAAAAATCCGTTACCGGTTTTTGCAGTAGTATCGTAGTTACGCATACCGGCATAGGTATAGGTATCAACCCGGAAATGAAGATTGTTGAGATACTGCCTTTGCTGCTTGGCAATATTGCCCATATCTACATAACGGTTTTCAAAATCTGTACGGATGATATTGGCAACGGGAACAAGAAAATGATTGGCAAGCCCCAATGCAAGCGCCAGAAAAATTCCGCCAATCCAGTAAGGAAGAAGAAACCGCCTTAAACTCATACCGGTGCTGAGCATCGCTACTATTTCACTGCGCCCGGCAAGTTTTGACGTAAAAAACACAACGGCAATCAATACAAATACCGGGAACAGCAGGCTGATGATATGCGGAAGAAACCCGTAATAATATTGGGTTACAATTTGCGTAAAACTGAGGTTGCTGCGTACAAAGTCTTCACTTTTTTCACTGGCATCCACTGCCAGGGTGATCATGGTAAAGATCAACAGCAGAAAGAAGAATGTTTTGAGAAACGACTTTAATATGTACCAATCGAGAATTTTCATTAACGGATGCAAAGTAAGGATAGAAAATGGAAAAGAAAGTGTTAAGGAGTGTTTAGTAAGAAGTCATTAATGAGTAGTAGATGTTGCTGACTTAATACTATCCGCTACCGGCTATCGGCTACCAACTCATTACAATCTTCTCTTCATCACTTCCACCATCTCCATTTTCCAACTTACAAAATCTCCAGCAATAATATGCTGCCTTGCCTGCTTTACCAACCATAAATAAAAAGCGAGATTATGCACACTGGCAATGGTAAGGCCCGTAATTTCTTTTGCTTTGATGAGATGCCGCAGATAAGCTTTGCTGTAATAATTGCTCAGCTCACAATCTATCCCATCATCCAATACAGAAAAATCTTTTTCCCATTTTTTATTATCAATATTGATGACACCTTTACTGGTGAAGAGCATGGCATTGCGTCCGTTTCTTGTTGGCATCACACAATCAAACATATCAACTCCCAAAGCAATACATTCTAAAATATTCCACGGTGTACCAACACCCATGAGGTAGCGTGGTTTTTGAACCGGTAATTCATCGCAACACAATTCTGTAAATTCATACATCATCTCTTCGGGCTCACCAACACTTAATCCACCAATGGCACAACCGGTAAGATTTGCATCTGCCATAAATTGAGATGACACCTTTCGCAGATCTTTGTAGGTACTGCCCTGCACAATTGGAAAAAGATTTTGTGTGTAACCATATTTATCAGGTGTTGCATTGAATTGTTTGATGCATCGTTCTAACCAGCGATGTGTAAGTTCCATTGATTTATGTGCATACTTATAATCGCTGGGGTAAGGCGGACATTCATCAAATGCCATTATAATATCAGCGCCAATGCTACGCTGAATATCCATTACATTTTCCGGTGTAAACAAATGCCTGCTGCCATCAATATGGCTTTGAAATACCACACCTTCTTCTTTTATTTTCCGGTTGCCTGCCAATGAAAAAACCTGGTAGCCGCCACTATCGGTTAAGAGGGGTTTATCCCATCCGTTGAATTTGTGTAAACCACCGGCAGCCTCCAGTACTTCTGTACCCGGCCTTAAATAAAGGTGATATGTATTACCCAGGATGATTTCTGCTTTCACTTCCTTTTTTAATTGTTCGATGGTTAATGCTTTTACACTGCCCACTGTACCAACAGGCATAAAAATGGGTGTTTGAATGATACCATGATCGGTTGTAATAAGCCCTGCTCTTGCTTTTGAAGAAGCATCTGTGTGCTGTAATTGAAAGGATAGTGTTGCCATAAAGGGGCAAGATAAAGAATTGAAGAAGGAATCAGTAAGCAGCAGTTATACCGCTTATAAACAGTCAATAGTCCAATGCACTTTCCTGCGGTATAATACCATCTAAGATTTACACATAGTCCGTTGGACTATTTAGTAAATCAAGATGGTATTACCACTTGTTTAATTTGAGTTGTTTCACTTGTTTAAAATGTGCGTCCCTTGTTACAAGTGTTAATTTATATTGTGTGGCCAGTGCAGCTATCCAAATATCATTTTCAGGAATAGGCTTCCCTGCTTTCTTTAGTTCGCATTTTATTCTGCCATACTCCAATGCTGTTTCCATATCGCATTTAACTAATGGATAATTATCAAGAAGTGATTGAATTTTTTGAAGATTCTTTTGAACTTGCGTTGAATTAAATGCACCATAAAACAACTCGCCGGCTACAATTGAAGGAATAGAAACAGAAGTGGCCTTATCAACTTTTATTGCAATACGCTCATCACCATTAAGCCAGGCTACAATAATATTGGTATCAAGAATAAAACTAATTCCAGCCATCGGCATCAATTTGTTCACAACCTTCTTCAATTGCCTTTGTCATTAAGGCAGCATCTTTATTGCTGATGATGCCGGTAAAGCTTTGTGCAGAAACTTTCTTCTTCTTAACAGTGGTCTTATTTTTTTTCAAAAGGGCAGCAATCTGGTTCAGAACATCTTCGTTCTCAACCTGAATTATTTCACTTATCATCTGCATTTTTTTTGCTTCGGTAAACATGGGGCTTATTAAGTATTCAAATTTACTGTTTATTTTCAAAACAACATAGCCGGTTTCAGGGTTTGATAATATTTATATTTCAATTGCCGCCAATACAATATTTTCGCAGTTGCTTATGAGTATCCACTGGCCCGAAATCATCTTTGCCGCTTTTTGTTTTACGGCAGCCATACAAGTGTTTTATTACCTGTACTTCTTTTTGCGTTTGGCATTTTATAAAAAACCCAAACGGGAAAGCTCCATGCAGCATGCCGTATCTGTTGTAATTTGTGCAAGAGATGAGGCACAAAACCTGGCTGATAATTTGCCCGAAGTATTGCAGCAGGATTACCGCTCTACATTTGAAGTAATAGCCGTAAATGATAATTCATTTGACGACAGCAAGTATGTACTGGAATATTTATCAAAACCCTTCCGCAACCTGCGGCCTGTTGAATTAAAACAGGAAGCAAGGCATATACCGGGAAAGAAATTTCCTTTATCTATCGGCATTAAAGAAGCAAGATATGAACTGCTGTTGTTAACCGATGCCGATTGCAAACCTGCCGGTAACAAATGGATTGAACTGATGCAGGATGCATTCACCAATGGAAAAGAAATTGCATTGGGCTATGGCGCTTATTACAAACGGCCCGGATTGCTGAATAAACTCATCCGCTTTGAAACTTTCTTAACTGCCCTTCAGTACTTTTCGTATGCCCTGGCAGGGATGCCATACATGGGGGTGGGAAGAAACTTAGCTTACAAAAAAGAATTGTTCTTCCGTAACAAAGGTTTTTCATCGCACAACCAATTACCGGGTGGCGATGATGATCTTTTCATTAATAAAGTAGCAACCAAAAAAAATACAGCTATTGTAATTGACGCAGGCGCCTTCACTTTATCTGAACCAAAAACAAAATGGAGTACGTGGCGCAGCCAAAAGGCAAGGCATTATACGGCCGGTAACCATTATAAAGCAGTACACAAATTTCTGTTAGGATTATTTTCCTTTTCACATTTTTTGTTTTACCCGCTACTTGCATCAAGTATTCTTTTTTTTAACTGGTGGATGACATTAAGTGTATTTGGTTTTCGCTTTCTGTTGCAGGGAGTTGTTTATTACCGCACCATGAATAAGCTCAAAGAAAAAGATCTCTTCTGGATGTATCCGCTGCTCGACATCTGGCAATGGATTTATTATCTTTTATTTGTAAATACATTATTTAAAAAACCAAACTCAAATTGGAAGTAGTATTAAAATATTTTTCTGATTTCACTCCCGTTCAAATACAGCAAATTCAACAACTGGAAAAAGTGTACAGGGAATGGAATGAAAAGATTAATGTCATCTCCCGAAAAGACATTGACAGTTTGTATGAAAAACATGTGCTGCATTCTTTAGCCATTGCTGCGGTTTTTCAATTTCAACCGGGCACTCAAATTGTTGATTTGGGTACAGGTGGCGGCTTTCCCGGTATTCCGTTAGCCATCTTTTTTCCGGAAGTACAATTTCATTTAACAGACAGCATTGGTAAAAAATTAAAAGTAGTGAACGAAGTGGCAAATGCTATCGGTTTAAAAAATGTAACCACTCAACATACCCGTACCGAAGAAATTCAAAACCGAAAGTTTGATTTTGTGGTGAGCCGGGCTGTAGCGCCCTTAAAAGATCTTTGGCACTGGAGCCTGCCCCTTTTAAAAGCAAGAGGCCAGGGACAGTTTGCCATTGCCGGTGATGAAAAAATTTATGGCGGGCTTATTTGCCTCAAAGGTGGCGATTTGACTGATGAAGTGAAAGAAAGCGGCCTCCACCCCATTGTTTGGGAGATTGAGAAGCTTTTCAGCGAAGACTTTTTTAAGGGGAAATATATCTTATCTGTAAAACGCTGATAAGCTAAACCGTTTTTTATATAACCGCTTAGTGGTATTTCTAATCTTCTTATAAAACATCAATTTTGCAGTATGGATAAAATTTCTGTGTGTATTGTTGAAGATGTAACTGACATTCGCCAGGCGCTTGAACAAATTATAGAACTTAGTGATAATTGTTTCCTGGCAGGATCGTTTTCATCGGGTGAAGAAGCATTGGTAAAAATTCCCTTGGTAAAACCTGATGTGGTACTGATGGATATTGGACTTGGCTCTACCAATGGCATTGACCTTGTAAAAGAACTGAAGCCCCGGCATCCTGAAATTCTTTATATGATGTGTACCATCTATGAAGAAGATGAAAAAATATTTGATGCCCTGCGTGCCGGTGCCAGTGGATATATTCTTAAAAAATCATCACCTGCAAAATTAGTAGAAGCTATTGGTGAATTGGTTGAAGGCGGCGCCCCCATGAGCAGCCAGATAGCGATGAAAGTTGTGAATGTGTTTAAACATCTTCCTGTGCAGGAAACAATAGCAACCAGTCATGAGTCTGCAGATATGGCTATGCTTACACGTCGTGAAAAAGAGATCCTTGAGTGGCTTGCACAAGGCAAAATTTACAAAGAAATTGGAAAAGAATTAGAGATCAGTGCAGAAACAGTGCGCAAGCATGTGTATCACATTTATGAGAAACTGCATGTAAACAACCGTGTTGAAGCAGTGAATAAATATTTTGGCCGAAATTAAAAACGGGCAACCATAAAAAAACCGCCGTTTGGCGGTTTTTTATTACCATTTCAATTCCAGATTATTATTTCTTCTTTCAATATCGGCCATTCGTTTTGATGGATCAATTTCAACAGATATAATTTCTCTCAGCCTTTTATTGATGATGATTTCATAAGTTGTATGTGTCCATTTCCAGGCTTCATAAACAATTCTTTTCTGTGATGGGTTTTCATTGGGTTTTTCACCAAAGGTTAAATAAGTTGGTACATAATGCAGTTCGTTACTACCATCAGCAAATTTAATTACACAATCAATTGGCATTGGCATTTCACCAATGCGTATTAAACGAATCCTGGTTTTGCCTCCTTCTTCCCACAAACTGTCAATCCCATAATCAACGGTTTTTAATGTGTTCAGCATATACTCTTTATACCATTGTAATTGCATATTGCTTACTTTTTCTGCAACACGTATAAAATCATTTGGTGTTGGATGCTTAAAAGCCCACCTGTTGTAATATTCCTTAAAAATAGTTTCAAGATTTTTTTCGCCGGTAATATATCCAAGTTGACGTAAAAAAACAGCGCCCTTATAATACGAGTTGGTATTATAAGCATAGTTGGTTGTAAATAAATTTGCGTGGGTGCTCATCGGCTCATCAAAAGGGCTTTTTGCCAGCCTGAAATACAGATCATATTCTTCAGCAGTTGCAAAAAAATCTTTTTTTCTCACCCATGCAAGTGCCTTTGCTTCGGCATAACCGGCAAATCCCTCATCCATCCATGCATATAAATTTTCATTGGTGCCAAGCATCATTTGATACCAACTGTGACACAATTCGTGTACGGCAGTTTCAAGCGATGAGTTTTTCACCAACGTTGCCATGGAGTATTCCGTTCCACCGCCGCCGCCATGTAAAAAAGAATAAACAGGATAGGGATAATGTCCAAATGTTTTTGACAGATAAGGAAGAATCATTGCACAGGTATCAGCAGTTGTTTGCCAGCCTGCATCAGCAACCGCATCCTCTTTATAAATAAAATGCAACAGTGGCCCATCTGCTGTTTTTCTTGTGATGTGTTTATAACCGGGATCGGCTGCCCATACAAAGTCGTGAATATTTTTTCCTGAAAATTTCCATGTTCGTAAAGCTCCTGCAATGCTTTTTAATGGTGAACTTTCTATATCATAACCCCAGCCAATTTCAGCTTTATTTTGCAGTTCGCCCGTTGCACCTACTTTATAATTTTTATCAAGTGTAATTTTTACATCATAGTCTCCCCATACACCATAAAATTCACGGCTGATGTACTGATCTGTATTCCATCCGGTATAATCATACTCTGCAACTTTAGGATACCACTGACCCAAACTGTATCGCACTCCTTCTGCATTATCTCTTCCGCTGCGCCTGGATAGTTTCGGTACCTGGCATTCAAATTCTGTATTAAATACAACGGAGGAGTGCGGCAGAACAGGTTTATCCAGGTTTACCAGCAGGATTGTTTCGTACAACTTTGTTTGTTGCGGCCTGCCATTGAACATGAATTTGATCACATTACAATAACCTTCCTCATCCGGCTTCATTTCAGCAATTCTTTTTTTAAACCTACGGTCAAAATCAGTAACGGTTTTTCCATTAGCAGTGCTTCCCAATACAAGATTTTCTGTGCTGCGGCTGCTTACATCCATCATACTGTTTGGTTTAAATGCATTCCAGAACAGGTGAATAAATATCTTCTTTAATGTATCAGGTGAATTGTTGCTGTAAGTAATGGTTTGCTTACCGGTAATAATATTTGATACTACATCCAGCTTCACATCCATTGTGTATTTAATTTTTTGCTGCCAGTAACCCGGCTGGGATGATGACCACAGACTAACCATTGAAAAAACAAGTACGAATAAAACTTTCATGTTCAGCGTTTTTGAAGAACGCCAAACCTACTGGAAAAAATTGAAATGAAACCGGTTTGAAACGGATTGGGTGCAATTCAAATTTTTGCACCCTACTTTAAACAGGTATGCCATACCTCAGAGGTATGGCATACCTAAAAGCGCTATTACCCGGTGAAAATTTGAATTGCACCCAACGGATTCAGGATATGTGAAAACTGTTCTTAACGTTTATTTATATTCAATGAACCCCCTGTTAATCCTGGCAATTTTTCGTTGCAACCGGAATACACCAATTCCATTTCTGCTGCCCGAATTATTACTATTGCCTTCGATTGTATGAATGAATCCACCTTCCGTTTTTTCTACCAACCCTGTATGGCCCGAACTTCCTCCTGTATTCAAAATAAAAATGTGCCCGGGTTTAATAAGTGATGGATTATTGGCTGCATCAACAGTAAGGATTTTTTTTTCTGCAGTTTTATTCCAATGCGACATTACATGACCTGTTTTAACAAGCGGATTACTGCGGTTCAGTTTTTTTGAAGCCTCGTTAAAACTCCAATACACAAAAGCAGCACACCAGTATAAGCCGGGTTGCAAACCCACACTGGCTAAGTATTGATTTACTTCGGGCCCCTTGTTACTGCCCGGTGGATTTTCCATAACACCTATTTGAGAAACAGCTTCTTTCAATACTTCTGTCAACAAACGGGTAGAAGCTGTGTCAGTAATTCTAATTTCATTTCTACCAAATAATGCAGCCCATGTAAGTGACCCAATGTTGCCATCTATTTCCAAAGGATTGCCATATTGATCCATGTGAGTGGCCTGAAAAAGTTTTACTGCATTTTTGGTTTTTACACCAAATACACCGGTTCCCTCCAGGTTTCCAATGTTCATTTCCATTAATTTTATTTGAATGGCCTTAACAATTGCCGTATTGCTTTCGCCTTGTTTGATAATCCGGTTTGGATATTTCATAATTACTAAAATTATAAATGAATAAATATGATAGCCAAAACTATTAAACTGAATAAGCTCCTCAAAGATTGAGTATTTTTCTTCCTTTGTCAATACTATAAAAGGGTTATTTTCAATCATCACAAAAGAATAATATGTCAATTAAACTGATCAACGGGTTCCCATTTGAACTTTACAATAAAGAAACTTACCCGGCAGGCGAAATGCTAACAAGAAGTAATGATTTTTATCATTGGATGAATCAACGCCGAACATGCCGTGATTTTTCTGATAAACCAATTCTAAAAGAAGTGATTGAACATATTCTGTTAACAGCCTCCACTGCACCTTCAGGAGCACATAAGCAGCCATGGACTTTTTGTGTGGTAGCCGACCCTGCTATTAAAAAGCAAATACGCAATGCAGCCGAAGCGGAAGAAAAGGAAAGTTATGATGGTCGCATGAGTGAAGAATGGCGTAAAGATCTTGCGCCACTGCAAACAGACTGGCAAAAACCTTTTCTTGAAATTGCCCCTTATTTAATCATTGTGTTTGGCAGAAGTTATGAAGTGGAAGCAAACGGTCACAAACATCAAAACTATTATGTAAAAGAAAGTGTGGGAATTGCATGTGGTTTTTTATTGGCAGCAATACATCATGCAGGACTTGCGGCATTAACTCATACACCAAGTCCAATGAATTTTTTGTGCAAACTGTTGAACAGACCTGAAAATGAAAAACCATATTTACTCATACCTGTTGGTTATGCTGCAAATGAATGCTGGGTACCACAGTTGAAAAGAAAAGCATTGGAAGAAATTGTTGAGTGGTACTGAATACCTAAAACCCAATCAGTTCCTCATACAATCTGCCTTTGGCATCAAACAGCAGTCTTTTTTTTGTAAGCTTTGATTTTTGTACAACAATTTTATATTCGTTCGCTTCCGCTCTTGGCTTTTCAACAAAAACAATTTCTTTCACCGGCCAATCTTTGTATCTGCAATCTTTAAAACCTTCTTGTACCTGGTTTGGTAATTCTTCCATTTTTACCTGTGCCTCCGTCCAAACCCAATCTCCCCTGGGAGCATAACCGGCTTTTAGTTTTTTATTGCCGAGTGTAAAACGAACCGTATGATTATCCAGGCCGGCGCTCCATTTTGCATCTATTGCATTTGGATATTGTTTATTGAAAGTTTGTTTAACTATTTCGGGAACCTGAAACAGTTGAGCACTTGCTGTAATGGAAAAAAGAGAAAGAATGGAAATGATCAAAAGGTATTTCATACTTTGGTTTTGAACTTGAGAGGTTCAATTTACTCATCTTTTCCAGCAACCACAATCACTATTTCCCCTTTAACTGCTTTCGCATTAAAATAATCATGCACTTCTTTGAGTGTTCCTCTTTTATTCTCTTCAAACATTTTAGTGAGTTCCCGGCTTACACAACACAAACGGTCTTCGCCAAAATGCTGTATAAAATCAGCCAGTGTTTTTACAAGCCTGAAAGGTGATTCATAAAAAATCATGGTGCGTTCTTCTTCAGCTAATTGTTTCAATGCTGTTTGCCTGCCTTTTTTTTGCGGAAGAAACCCTTCAAAAGTAAATCTTGTTGCAGGCAATCCACTGTTCACCAAAGCCGGTACAAATGCAGTAGCGCCGGGAAGTGTTTCAACAACAATATCGTTCTTTACACATTCCCGCACTAATAAAAAAGCAGGATCGCTGATACCAGGTGTTCCTGCATCCGTAAGCAATGCCATCTTCTTTCCTTCTTTCAACTGATCTACCAAATGCTGCACAATTTTATGTTCATTGTGCTGGTGATAAGGTGAGAGTGGCTTTTGAATATTGTAATGATTCAGAAGTACAGAACTTGTACGTGTATCTTCAGCAAGGATTAAATCCACTTCCTGCATTACCTCCAGTGCACGGAGCGTAATGTCTTTTAAATTACCGATGGGAGTTGGAATGATATAAAGCATGGAGAAAAGTACGAGGCACGAATTACGAGGTACAAAGTCTGCAATGTTGAGTACTTCTTGCTTCGTATTTCGTATTTAATTATTGAATTGAAATTTCAAATTGTTCCATTACAGGATTAGCCAGCAATTTTTTGGCAGCTTCTTCTGCAATGGCTTTTGCATCATCGGCTGATGCGGCATCAATTTGCATGCTGATGTTTTTGCCAATGCGTACATCGGCCACAGCTTTTAAACCCAGATTGCTCAATCCACCCATTACCGCTTTACCCTGTGGATCTAATAAATCTTTAAGCGGCATTACTTTTACCTGAACTGTGTAAGTCATTGTATTGAATATTGTATTATAAAATTTGTTTGCGAAGCAGCAAAGATAAAACAACATAAGCCAAATAAATAAGCGGAATGGAAACCCATTGAAAAACAATGACCAGGATGATGGCCAAAACTCCCAGAATGAACTTTGGCTGATTATTCTTTACACTGTAATCTTTAAATTTTAAACTCATCATGGGCATATCTGAAACCATCAGATAACTGATGAAGAGTGTAATAATGTAGAGTACCCACCGGTTTACAATAAAGCCTGCAAGATTCCATTGATTGTACCAAACCACCAATGGCAAAGCCGCAACTACCATTGCTGTGATGGGTGTAGGAACTCCACGGAATGATGTGGTTTGGCGTTCATCAATATTAAACTTTGCCAATCGCCATGCTGCACAGCAGGCTATGAGCAAAGCCGGTAATAAATAAATGATAGAAGTATCCAAAGCCGATTCTTCTTTGAGATAACTCATCCGCAGCAGTTGATACATGATCATGGTGGGGGCTACTCCAAATGTTACCACATCACTCAATGAATCTAATTGTTTACCCATTTCTGAAGTTGCTTTCATTAATCTTGCCACAAAGCCATCCAAAAAATCAACAATACCTGCTGCAAAAATGAAAAAGGATGCGTATGCAATTTTTTCCGGCAGATTGATGATTAAGTTTCCCAGCTCAACTGAAGTGATATTTTCACCAGGCTGTAAAATCAAAACAATAGCTATGCAACCAAAAGCAAGATTGAGTAAAGTGAATAGATTCGGTATTTGTTTCATTGAAATTTATATTGGTAAATCTTACTTTATTTTTTCATTAACGCTTCTATATCTTCAACAGTAACCGGGATATTCTTCATGAGATCTTTATTGCCATTACGGGTAATCCAGAGATTGTTTTCAATCCGCACACCTATCTTCTCTTCTTCAATATAAATACCCGGCTCAACAGTAAACACCATACCTGCTTTGATTGGTTCTGTTTTTGTACCAAGATCATGTACATCCACGCCCAAATGGTGGGAAATGCCATGATATAAATATTTACGGTAAGCCCTGTTTTCTGCATCTTCATTCTTTACATCGGTTTTTTTCAGCAATCCAATTTTCAAAAACTGTTGTGTTGCTTCCTCGCCTACTTTAT
Source organism: uncultured Chitinophagaceae bacterium (assembly GCA_947085245.1). Lineage (GTDB taxonomy): Bacteria > Bacteroidota > Bacteroidia > Chitinophagales > Chitinophagaceae > Lacibacter. The sequence goes on from CAMTVU010000060.1 coordinate 14,276, forward strand.
CTGTATAATTAACTATGGTAATGCCGGGCTTCAATAAACTCTTTGCATAATTATGCAAATGCAAACAGGCATTGTAAATTGTTTTCTGCCTTCTTCCAAACTTACCGCTCACCGGAACCGTTCTTGTTAAATCAGCACAATAGCCACCATACTCAGCGCCAAAATCCATCAGTATCAACTCTCCCTCTTTACATTCCTGGTTGTTGCTTACATAATGCAGTGTTCTTGCTCTGTCGCCACTGGCAATAATACTTCCATAAGCCGGGCCGGTAGATCTTTGTGATAAAAATGAATGATAAATTTCTGCTTCAATTTCATTTTCCATTACACCGGGTTTAATGAATTGCAACAAGCGGCGGAAAGTAGTATCAGTAATATCAATTGCTTTTTGCAGCAGTTCTATTTCATCTGCAGTTTTAATACCACGCAGTTCTTTCATGATCTTTGCCGCACGCTGGTAACTGTGCAAAGGATACCTGCTTTTCATTTCATCAATAAAACGGTATTCACTGCTGCGGATGAGTGAGGCTTTTCGATCATTTTCATTACTGTCTAAATAAATATGATCGGCCAAATGAATCCAGGGTTGTAACAAAGCATCTATACTATCTAACCAAACAACAGTTGGCATGCCCGAAATTTCTTTTGCTTCATTGGCACGCAATCTTTTTCCATCCCATTTTTCTTTCAATTCATTTGGACGAACCAACACCAGCACTTCCCTGTATTTTGGATCTGGATTATCGGGGAACAGGATGACCATACTATCTTCCTGCATAATACCACTGAGCCAAAAAAGATCGCTGTTTTGTTTGAAAGAATGAATGGCATCACCATTCATGGGCCATTCATCATTGCTCACAAAAATGGCAATTGAGTTGGGAAGCATTGACTTGATGAACCGCTGACGGTTCTTGCTGAATAATGCTGGCTGGATGGGTTGAAATTTCATCAGAATAATTTTATACCGAAGTGAAGAGTAAAATAGTCAAACAGTTTTTTTTGTCGGCAGAACCTGTCCCGAAAATCGGGATACCATCTAAGATTTCCTCATAGCCCCTTGCGCTATTTCGTAAATCAAGACGGTATTAGATGCTGCAAAATAAGATTTCGGTACTGCCTGCCCAATTCTGTTATCAAATAATCCACAGGAAGTGAAAAACTAACATCTGTTTGGATAAAGTTTACAAACCATCTATCTGTCGTTTGAATATTTTCAACAAAATGGCTATTTATGATTCAAATTTTCAAAATAATTCAACATAATAGATTAATGGCAGAAAATATTCTAATCGCAATCGCTTTTTGCATTTTTTTAGTTCTTGCCAAGCCTTTACTTTTGGCGCCATCAGTAAAAACTTAACGATTGCTATGGCTATACCAGGTATTTTTTTCCCTGAGCAGAAATTACGCAAGCTTGGTTTAAAACTTTCTAACAATATCCATTATCAGCTCGGCCCCGATGATTTGTGTGAACAAACGGTGAACAGAGGGCAGGGTGTTTATAATGATACCGGGGCTCTATGCATCAACACCGGCAAGTTTACAGGCCGCTCTCCAAAAGACAAGTTTATTGTGAATGACGAGATCACAAAAAACACCGTTCACTGGAATGATTTTAATCAGCCCCTTGATGAAAAATATTTTCACATCCTGTATAAAAAGATGATGGATTATCTGGGCACCAAAGATGAAATATGGGTGAGAGATGCGTATGCCTGTGCCGATGAGAAATACAGGTTGAACATACGGGTGATCAATGAAAACCCCTGGAGCAATTTATTTGCATACAATTTATTTCTCCGCCCAACAGAAGATGAGCTGGAATCTTTTGAACCCGACTGGCACATTGTACAGGCACCCAACTTTTTTGCAAACCCCGAAACAGATGGCGTGAGCAACGGAAACTTTGCCGTTGTAAGTTTCAATCACAAAATGATTTTAATTGGCGGTAGCGGTTACACTGGCGAAATGAAGAAAGGAATTTTCACTATTCTTAATTATATCCTTCCACAAAACAAAAATGTATTGAGTATGCATTGCAGCGCCAATGTGGGTAAGAGTGGCGATGTTGCTGTATTCTTTGGTTTGAGCGGAACCGGTAAAACAACATTAAGCGCAGACCCTTTTCGTAAACTGATTGGTGATGATGAACATGGCTGGAATGAAAATTCGATTTTTAATTTTGAAGGTGGTTGTTATGCAAAGTGTATTGATTTGAATGAAGAAAAAGAGCCGGAGATCTTTCGTGCCATCAGGCCAGGTGCATTGGTAGAGAACATTCATTTTTTTGAAGGAACTAATAAAATTGATTTCAGCAGTAAAGCCATAACTGAAAATACAAGGGTGAGTTATCCGTTGCATTATATCAGCAATGCTTTGAAACCGTCTGTAGCGGGTTTGCCAAAAAACATCTTCTTCTTAACCTGCGATGCAACAGGTGTATTACCTCCTATTGCCAAACTAACCGAAGGGCAGGCCATGTACCAGTTCATCAGCGGATATACTGCAAAAGTTGCCGGTACGGAAGCAGGAATTACTGAACCAAAATCTACTTTCAGTGCATGCTTTGGAGCGCCTTTTCTACCCTTGCATCCGGCAAAATATGCTGAGATGCTGGGCAAAAAAATAAAAGAACAAAAAGTAAATGTGTGGATGGTAAATACCGGCTGGACGGGTGGGAGTTATGGGGTAGGCCAACGAATTAAACTTTCTTACACCAGGGCTTTGATCTGTGCCGTCCTGTGTGGCAAATTGAATAATGTTTTATTTGAAAAAATGCCTATTTTCAACCTGTCCATTCCAACAAGTTGCGATGGCGTGCCAACTGAATTATTGAATCCTGAAAATACATGGAAAGATAAAGCAGCTTATGAAGCAAAAGCAAAGTCATTAGCTGAGCAGTTTATAACTAATTTTAAAAAGTATGCTTCCGGCAGCGGTGAAGAAATTTTAGCCGCAGCGCCGCAAGTGTAAGTGGTCGTAATCGATTGTTTGCTAAGAACAATAAACCCCGCTATTCCTGGCGGGGTTTCATTTATAATCGGCTAAAAAACTTTAAATAATATAAAGTATTTTCTCTTTTTTTTCATTTGGCTGCTTCAGTCCTAACAATAAAGAAACCGGGAAAATTACATCTTCATTCTTTCCCCCAGTACAAGTTGCCTTTATTCACAATAAATCTTTTGAAATTTGCGGGGGAAATATATTTCAGGTACTCGCCTTTTACATGCTGATGAAAAAGCGGGAAAAAATCAATCATTTGGGTTTCGCCGGTTGAAAACGTAACAGCTATAAAAAAATCCTGCAGATACTTTGCATCAGTAACCGTTATTTTTTCCTGTCTAACTTTTGTTTGATTACGTCGCAGTTTACTTTTTTGTTGTAGATGAATGCTGACTCCCATTTTTTAATAATTTGCTTGTGGTATGCTTTCAGAAAGACAGCTACTTCTTTTGCTTCACTTTCTGTTAATGGTTGTTTACTCCTTACTTTTTTGAACAGTAAAGTTACTTCATCTCCCGAAATCATGAATTCTGTTTTCATTTCCCTATCCTGCAACTGTACGTGTACATGCACGGGAAGATGATCATTACTGTAAAACCTGATGACAAACCGGAGATATATGTAAATCTCAGGCAACTATAAAATATTCAGACTATTTGTAAGAAGCTGTTTAAAAATGATTCTGCGAATTTCTTATATGACTAACAGCGGTCGGTGGGGACACCGACCACGGCGGGCAACCCCGCTATTCCTGGCGGGGTTTCATTTATTTCAATAATTAATATTTATTACAATAGCTTCACTCTATTCCAAGCTTTAACACAATAGCCATCTTGACGGGCAGGATACCACTTTCCTGAATCCTTAAAAAAAGTAAACAAATACTCTTGATATACACTTGAAAGACCGCTTGGGGTAATAATTTGAAACTTATTTGTTGACCCATCCAATTCTACTATGAACCAAACTTCAACGACTCCCTTATATCCTTTAGGTCTTTTGAAATTCTCAGAAACATATTTATACTAAGCAATTTCTCCTCCAGGAAAATGAGGCGGGACTTCAACTTTTGTAAAAACCATCTCAGGTGTAATATCATTGGATACTTTACAAATCATTGAATCATTGCCAAAGCGATAAACAGTATCTCTATTATTTTGACCAAAAATTGAGTTATAGAAAATCAAAAACAAATAAGTGAGAATCAGTGATTTCATAAATAATAAAGAATTAAAATCAAAATAACCCATACAACTGAGAGTCTATCTTATTGATGATTTCACCAAAATGCTCTTCATTTTCTGCAAACTTGTTTGTATCCACATCAATAATCAGTAAACCGCCTTCTTTATAATTCTCAACCCACTTGTTGTAATATTCATTCAGCTTTTTCAGGTAATCCAGGCGGATGTTTTCCTCGTACTCCCGTCCACGCTTTTGGATCTGTGCTACCAATGTTGGTACCGATGCTTTGAGATAGATCAACAGATCAGGTGGGGAAACCATTGTTTTTAATGTAGAAAAAAAGGAAAAGTAATTATCAAAATCACGCTTGCCCATTAAACCCATATCATGCAGGTTGGGTGCAAAAATGTGAGCATCTTCAAAAATGGTTCTGTCCTGTATCACCGTTTCAGTTCCCCGTTGAATATCCAGCACCTGGTTGAGACGGTTATTCAAAAAATAGATTTGCAGGTTAAAACTCCAGCGGGGCATATCTTCATAAAAATCGTTGAGGTAAGGATTATGATCCACATCCTCAAACTGGGGAATCCATTTATAATGCTTGGCCAGCATTTCGGTCAGCGTTGTTTTACCGGCGCCAATATTACCGGCGATAGCCACATGTTTTGGTTTTTTACTTTTTGCCATATTCGGTTAAATTCCAATGTCAAGAATCCAATATACAAGAACGTTCAAAGTAAAACTTCTTTTTGGATTTTGGTTTTTGTGTTTTGTGTTTTTTAAAAATAATTCAGTCCAATTGCCTGCCTTACAAGTGTGATGGTTTTTTGGGCGCTGATTCTTGCTTTTTCAGCACCTTTCAGCATCACTTCTTTTAAATATGTTTCATTGTTATGAATAGCTGCGGCTTTTTCACGGATGGGGGCTACAAACTTTGCAATGTCTTCACCCAACTGCTTTTTCAAATCGCCATAACGGATGACACAGTTATTGAAATCATCATCAAATTTCTTTACAGTATCGGGGCTGCTCACCAGGCGCATCAATTGAAACAAATTTTCAATATAATCCGGCTTTACTGAATTTTGCGCTGTTGGGCCCTGATCCGTTTTTGCTTTCATTATTTTCTTTTTAATCACTTCATCAGTATCGGCCAGGTAAATCGTTGCATTCTGATTTTCACTCTTGCTCATCTTACCAGTTCCATCAAGGCTTGGAACTTTTACCAGCTCACCACCAAAATTGAAAGCCAATGGTTCGGGAAACACATCACCATACCTGTGATTAAACCTGTTGGCAAAATTGCGGGCCATCTCCAGGTGCTGCTCCTGGTCTTTACCAACAGGAACATATTTGGCACGATGCAGAATAATATCGGCAGCCTGCAAAACAGGATATGTTAACAGACCGGCATTTACATTATCGGGTTGCTGGCGAACCTTATCTTTAAAAGTTGCTGTTTTTTCAAGTTCACCTTTATACGCCAGCATATTCAGATACAAATACAATTCGGCTGTTTCATACACATGACTCTGGCAGTAAAAAGCCACTTTTTCGGGATCCAGGCCACATGCAATATTTTCGGCAAATACCCTTTTTACATTTTCTTTGAGCTCTTTGGTATCGGGATGTGTAGTGAGTGAATGCCAGTCGGCCACCATAAAATAACA
>CAMTVU010000061.1:0-21134 GCA_947085245.1 uncultured Chitinophagaceae bacterium
CATTAATTGGGTTAATGGTAAAACCTAAAGTTCCGGAAGTAAAACAGGTAAACTTATACCAGAATGGATTTACATCCTGGTAAGTAAGTTGATTGCTGCAACCCGGAACTTTAATGATATTGTTTACACAGCTGGGCACATTTGTTTGTGAAAATACAGATGTGCCACAAACCGGAAATGCTGTAGATGGTGTTTGTCCTAATGTTGTACAGGGCTGGGCCGCTACTGAAAATGACAAAAAGAATATTGCTGCAAACAGCAATAAAGCAAAATTTGTTTTTATTGTTTGATGATATTTCAAGTAGTTACCGCTTCAGCAGATTGTTATTTGCAAAATAGAGTTTGTCAAACGATAAGACAAACAATGTTTTAAAAACGTTGCCTGATAAAAAATCCCGCTTTTCAGCGGGATTGAATTTACTTATGAAAGTATGAATTATGCAATTTCAATCCTGACGCTACGGTCGGGATTTCGATAGCTTATGCTATCTCAACATCAGCACCTGCTTCTTTCAGCTTGTTTGCAATTTCTTCAGCTTCTGCTTTAGAAACGCCTTCTTTAACAGGCTTTGGAGCTGTGTCAACCAAGTCTTTTGCTTCTTTCAAACCTAAACCGGTTAAGTCTTTAACGATCTTAACTACGTTCAGTTTAGAAGCACCACCGTGCTTCAATATTACGTTGAATGCAGTTTTTTCTTCAGCAGCAGCGGCACCACCACCATCACCACTTGCAACTACTACAGCTGCAGCAGCTGGCTCAATACCATATTCTGCTTTCAGAATATCTGCTAATTCCTGTACTTCTTTTACTGTTAAGCTTACTAATGATTCAGCTAATACTTTAATGTCTGCCATTTTATTTAAATTTTTTCCGCCTTCATTGTTTTTTGACTCCGGCGGAGTGATTAAAAAAATTGCCTTTGATTATAACCCTCAGGCCTGGGCTTTTTATGTTCCCTGTAAGATGTACAACATATTACTTCTTAACATCAACTTACTCAGCAACTGCTGTAACTGCTTCCCCTTTTGTTTCAGCGTTATGCAGCAATGCAGCAATAACACGTTTAGCAGGAGATTGCAACAAGCCAATTACTTCGCCAATCAATTCGTTCTTTGTCTTGATTTGTACAAGCGCTTTCAACTGATTGTCGCCCGAATAAATATCACCATTAATAAAAGCTGCTTTCAATTCAGGTTTTTCACCTTTGCTTGCTTTACGGAATGAACTGATGATTAAAGCCGGTTCTTTTGGATTTTCTGAAAACATCAGGGCTGTTACATTATTCAATGCATCAAATACACCTGAGTAACGTTCTGCATCCAGAGATTCCAATGCTTTTTTAATGAGCGTATTCTTTGCCACTTTCATTTCAACATTCTTGTCGAAACATGCACGGCGAAGTTTACCTACTTGCGCTACAGATAAAGATTCTGTATTAGTAATGTAGAAATTATTGTATTGACTGAATTTGCTTTTCAGCACCTCAATCACTTCATTTTTTTGATCTTTTGTCATGACTTGTTTTTTTAAAAACCCTTAGCGGTGCTGTTGGGTTAGTTCATGAATGATTTTGTTTCAACAGAAATACCGGGGCTCATGGTACTGGCTATGAAAATACTTTTCAGGTACGTTCCCTTTGCTGTAGAAGGTTTTGCCTTTACAATTGCATGAATAAACTCAGTAGTATTTTCAATAATTTTTTCAGGAGCAAAACTTACACGGCCAATAGAAGCATGGATAATACCGGCTTTATCAACCTTGAAAGCAATTTTACCACCCTTTACTTCATTTACAGCAGCAGCAACATCATTTGTTACTGTTCCTGTTTTAGGATTGGGCATCAGGTTACGTGGACCTAACACTTTACCCAGCTTACCTATCTTAGGCATTACAGCCGGAGTGGCAACAATTACATCAATATCAGTCCAACCACCTTCAATTTTGGTGATGAATTCATCCAGGCCCACATGATCAGCGCCTGCAGCTCTTGCCTCGGCTTCTTTATCAGGTGTGCAGAGAACCAATACTCTTTTTGTTTTACCGGTACCGTGAGGTAATGTTACAGTACCACGAATGGCCTGATCAGCTTTTTTAGGATCAACACCCAAACGGATGTGAACGTCAACAGAACTGTCAAACTTTGTACAATTAATTTCTTTTACGAGTGCAGAAGCTTCTTTAAGGGAATAAACTTTGTTATTATCCACCTTGGCTTGAGCTACTTTTCTTTTTTTCGTCAATGACATGATTAAAAAAATTTAAGGTGAATAAATTAGTTTTTCCCGGGAGCTTTACCATCAACGGATAAACCCAAACTGCGGGCAGTACCGGCAATCATACTCATTGCACTTTCAAGTGTAAAGCAATTGAGATCAGTCATCTTGTCTTTAGCAATTACTTCTACCTGCTCCCAGGTTACTTTACCCACTTTGTTGCGGTTGGGTTCTTTTGAACCTTTTTGAAGCTTTGCTGCTTCCAATAATTGAACGGATGCTGGTGCAGTTTTGATAACAAAGTCGAAAGACTTGTCGGTGTAAACGGTAATCAAAACAGGTACAACTTTACCCATTTTGTCCTGAGTTCTTGCATTGAACTGCTTGCAGAACTCCATGATGTTAAGACCCTTTGAACCAAGGGCCGGACCTACAGGAGGCGCAGGGTTGGCTTGACCGCCTTTTACCTGCAGCTTCACAAATCCTGAGATTTCTTTTGCCATTGTAATTTTTTTTTGGTGATAACGTGGCGCTTAAAGCGCCACTCCCAAACAAATAATTCTATATTATAAGAACTTTTTGGGACGGCGAAGGTAAGGCTCATTTCCTTACCGGCAAAGCATTTGAGTAAGTATTTTAGGTCAAAAAAAGATGATGTGGTTACACTTAAAAAATAAAGTTGAAAGAAAAAGAGTAAAAAAATGCTCACATCTTTTATTGACTGCATAAATTGATTTAATTTTTCATCCTCATTCAACATTTTATAAAACCCATTTTATAACTATGGCAAAAGCAAAGAAAAAAGCAGCGAAGAAACCTGCTAAAAAAGTCGTTAAAAAAGCAATCAAAAAGAAAGCAGCGAAAAAAGCCCCTGCTAAGAAAAAGGCAGCTAAAAAAACAGCGACAAAGAAAAAGGCAGCCAGGAAAGCTCCCGCTAAAAAGAAGGCTGTTAAAAAAGCAATCAGGAAGGTAGTAAAAAAGGCGGCTAAGAAAAAAGTTGCTAAGAAAGCTCCTATTAAAAAGAAAGCAGCCCCAAAGAAAAAAGCAGTAAAAAAAGCTCCTGCTAAAAAGAAAGTTATTGCTAAGAAACCAGCACCTAAACCTGCCCAGCAAAAGGCGGGGAAAGCAGTTGCTAAAAAGCCTGCCCCAAAGAAAAAAACTGTACCTAAACCTAAACCGGTAAGCATTCCTGCACCAGTAGCACCCGTTCAAACAGTTTTACCTTTACCAGAAGCTCCTGCTACTCCTGTATCTGAAACATCAACTGAAAATCAGGCATCCTAAAATTGTCAAATTCCTGATAAATAAAAAAGTCCCCACCTTTAAACAGATGGGGACTTTTTAAAACATATCCTTTCGTTAAGAAAGTTTTTCAACCTGCATGTAATTTAATTCAACCGGTGTTGCCCTGCCAAATACTTTTACAGCTACTTTCAATTTTTTCTTTTCATCATTTACTTCTTCAATTACTCCATTAAAGTCGTTGAATGGTCCATCAATAATTTTGATCGTTTCACCTACAATAAATGGTTCACTCATGGTCATACCTGCCGCATCAGCCATTTCATCAACTTTACCCAGCATTTTATTAACCTCTGCTTTACGCAATGCAATTGGATTTTCTTTTCCCAGGAAGTGAATCACATTGCTGGTATTGCTGATTGTTTCACGAATATCATCACCCATTTTTCCATTCTCAACTTCAATCATTACATAACCCGGATAGAAATTACGCTCACGCACAACTTTTTTGCCATTGGCAACTTTATATACCTTTTCAACAGGTAAGAATACCTGCTTCACCACTTTGTCCCATCCGTTTCGTAAAATCTCTTTGTCAAGGTACTCCTTTACCTTTTTCTCTTTGCCGCTCACGACACGAAGCACATACCACTTACTGGTTTCCACATTGGCAGTTTCCGACATGATTTATTATTTGAAAAATGAATAAAAGAATTGTAAACCACTGGCAATGCCCAAGTCCATTACCCAAACAATTGAAGTAATGATAAGTGTAGCAATTAATACAATCATGGTTGATTGCTGTAATTGTTGCCAGGTGGGCCAGGTTACTTTTTCAAGTAACTCCCGGTAAGAATCTTTAAAATAAGCTGATACTTTGTTCATTGGTTTTTTGATTTGTAAATTTAAAATTTACCTCGCACGGGCACTAGGATTCGAACCCAGATCAAAGGTTTTGGAGACCCGTATGCTACCGTTGCACCATGCCCGTAGATGCCTCCCCACCCTCCAAAGGAGGGATTTAAGAAGCCTGTCATTTCAAGAACTTTAAAAAATACAAAGTACCCAAGGTTAAAACCAAAGGTACATTGTGTTTTATTTGAGTGTCCGCAAAGTCCCCCTTTGGGGGATTTAGGGGGCTTTATTTCAAAATTTCAGTTACCTGACCGGCACCTACTGTACGACCACCTTCACGAATTGCAAACTTTAAACCTTTCTCCATTGCAATAGGTTGAATCAATTTAACAGTAAGGTTTGTGTTATCACCAGGCATTACCATTTCTGTTCCTGCAGGTAATTCAACTTCACCGGTAACATCAGTAGTACGGAAGTAGAACTGAGGGCGGTACTTTTGGAAGAATGGAGTATGACGACCACCTTCTTCTTTGCTCAATACATAAACTTCACCTTTAAACTCTGTATGAGGAGTGATAGATTTTGGAGCACAGATAACCATACCACGACGGATATCTTTCTTTTCAATACCACGTAATAACAAACCTGCGTTATCACCAGCTTCACCACGGTCAAGTAATTTCTTGAACATTTCAACACCCGTTACAGTAGAGTTTAAAGGAGCATCCATCAAACCAACAATTTCAACTGCTTCACCCACTTTAATAATTCCACGCTCAATACGCCCTGTAGCAACAGTACCACGACCAGTAATTGAGAATACATCCTCAACACTCATCAGGAAAGGAAGATCAATCGGGCGGGGAGGAAGAGGAATGTAGCTATCAACAGCATCCATCAAATCTTCAACAGCCTTCACCCATTTTTCTTCACCAGCCAATGCGCCGGTAGCTGAACCTTGGATGACAGGGGTATTGTCGCCATCAAAACCATAAGAGGTCAACAGTTCACGAATCTCCATTTCAACCAGTTCTAACAACTCAGCGTCATCAACCAGGTCAACTTTATTCATAAACACAACAATCTGAGGTACACCTACCTGGCGTGCCAAAAGGATGTGTTCTTTTGTTTGAGGCATAGGACCATCAGTTGCAGCAACAACAAGGATGGCGCCATCCATTTGTGCAGCACCGGTGATCATGTTTTTTACATAGTCAGCGTGGCCAGGGCAATCTACGTGTGCGTAGTGTCGTTTGGCTGTTTGATATTCTACGTGTGCAGTATTGATGGTGATACCACGCTCTTTTTCTTCGGGCGCACCATCAATTTCATCATACTTTTTAGCAACATTACCCATACCTTTTTTAGACAGGATTTCAGTAATTGCAGCAGTTAATGTTGTTTTACCGTGATCAACGTGACCAATAGTACCAACGTTTACGTGCGGTTTTTCCCGCTTAAAGGTCTCTTTAGACATCTTATTTGTTTTTAAATTGTGTTTACAAAAACTGTTAAACTATTTTATGTTATCAGCCCCAGTGCTGCTATCAGCTGCTGTTGCGTCGCACACTTCATCGTTTGAATCTTTACCCGACCCTTTGAAGGCGTTGCTTCAAAAAAATCAGAGCCGTTAGTGAGAATCGAACTCACGACCTCTTCCCTACCAAGGAAACGCTCTACCCCTGAGCTACAACGGCGCTGGTAGAGTTTCAGTGAGATTTTCTCACATCAACTTATTATAAAGAACTTTTTGAGCGGGAGACCAGGCTCGAACTGGCCACCTATAGCTTGGAAGGCTATCGCTCTACCAAATGAGCTACTCCCGCAGTAGTTTGGAAGCTCCTGCTTCCAACTATTTAAGAAACTGCAAGCAGAGCTTGCATATACTAACCGTGGGCAGAGCAGGGTTCGAACCTGCGTACTCGTGAGAGAACAGATTTACAGTCTGTCGCCTTTAACCGCTCGGCCATCTGCCCATATTCCAGTAAGAAGTTCGAATGATAGAAAATGTCCTTACCTCAAACTTCCTGTTTCGTACTTAATTTGAGCCACTTGTCGGAGTCGAACCAACGACCTGCTGATTACAAATCAGCTGCTCTACCAACTGAGCTAAAGTGGCATGCTATTTTTATTCACTACCAGCTCAACCAACACCCTTCCCCAACTGCAATCTTTGGGATGCTCAACCCTCCCGATAGCTACCAGGAAAACTTAAGTGGCTTGTTTCAAAAACATTCTGCTTTTACAATTCATGTCAAAAATCAACTACTTCACAAACCGGGTAAACATACCGGCACAAAATACAACCATTTGATTTATAGCTAAAAGTCAACACCAGAAAGAACTTTGTACTGTGCATACGTATGCACCCCGTTTTTTGGGAAGGCAAAGGTAAAGGAAAACACGAAACGGAAAAATTTTTAAAGGGGAAAAATTATGATGTGGAAAGAAGCTGAACAACCCGCAAAAAAAAATCCCCCCGTTTTTGCGGGAGGATGTGAGGTTTACAAATCGTATTGCTTTTCTTTTTTTCTTTTTAGTTGTATGATGAGCGATTCCATTGCATCATCAAAAGACTGTTCAAATGATTTGGAGGATTGTTTTACAAATAATTGTTGTTTAGGTACGTGAACTTTGATTTCAGCTACTTTGTCTTTAATGTTGTGAACTACGTTGTCTAATTTCAGAAATACATCAACTTTCATGATCCTGTCGTGGAAGTTGTAAAGTTTCTGTACTCTCTGTTTTACATACTCGATCAGTTTTGCATCTGCATCAAAACGTACAGTTTGGATTTTAACGGTCATAGCATTCCAAATTTTAGCTAGTTAATAATAATGTGAAAGAACTGGTTTTTCGGTTTGGGTAACAGTATTTTCCAGTAGATTTCAAGTTACGCCAGTAATGTCATTTTTCAAAATAAATTTATTGCAGACACTGTATATTTTAACAGCTTGGTTTGGGAAGAAAACGATAAATAATTTTTTTTACGTTTCAGGCTTTCGGATGAGATTTTTTATGAATATCTTTTAATTTTTCAATGGTATTATGGGTATATATCTGTGTAGCAGCAAGGCTGCTGTGGCCAAGTAATTCCTTTACTGCATTTAACTCAGCACCGTTGTTCATTAAATGAGTAGCAAAAGTGTGGCGCAGTACATGGGGGCTTTTCTTCTCTATTGTAGTTATTTGTGACAAATATTTTTTAACAACAAGCTGAACGTATTTGGGATTGAGCTTCCCCCCCCTTTCATTCACCAGTAAAAACTCAAAAGCAGATGCTTCAAATTGGCTATGTTTCTCTTTTAAATAATGCGCAAGACTTGCTTTCATTTCATGCGAAAAAGGGATAAGGCGCTCTTTGTTTCCCTTGCCTAATACTTTCAGGGTGTTCTTGTGTAAATCAACCTGAATTTCTTTTAATGAGATTAGCTCACTTAAGCGCATACCGGAACAATATAACAACTCCAGGATCATCTTATTCATCAATCCTTCCCAATTATCAGGGAATTCAACATATTGAAATAATACTTCTGTATCTTTTTGTTCTACGTAAGCAGGCAACCGTTTGCTCTGTTTAGGCGAAACAATCGTAGTCATTGGCGACACTTCAATTACCTCCTGCCTCAGCAGATATTTGAAAAAAGATTTAAGACTTGATATTCTTCTGTTGATGGTTTTTGCTGATGCCCCCTCCTCTTTTTGCTTAGCCAGCCAGCTGCGGATAAAAGCAGGTTTTATTTCCTTCAATGAAAGTTCGCCAAAATTGAGAATAAGGTAATCGAAAAAGAAAATAAGATCATCCCCGTATGCACGGATGGTGTGTGGTGAGTATCGCTTTTCAAACTTGAGATACTCTATAAATGAATAAAACGGAGTTGTGCTTTGATGGGTCATAAATACAGATAGCCGTAAAGTTACAAAACCTTACGGCTATCCGCTATATTCTGAAAGAGAAGAAATTACTTCACTTCAATTTTTCCACTGGCGATCTGCTGCTTGTAAATTGCTTTTAATACATCAGCTCTGCGACGTATGGAAGGCTTAATGAAAGCCTGACGCTCACGCAACTGAAGCAAAACTTTGCTTTTTTCAAACTTCTTTTTGTACTTTTTCAGCGCCTTGTCAATGTTTTCGCAATCTTTTGAATCAATAATGAGCATAATATAATACCTCCTTTAAGGTTTTTAGAGGCGCAAAGATAAGGGGAATCTGCAAATATTAATTAATTCACAGAAGATTTTTTATACCCAGATTGCAGTAAGTTATACTTTACAAAATAGCAGCACTGCTAATGAACGGAGTCTTTCCTGCGTCAGGATAAACTCTGCCAATGCAGCCAAACCAGGAAAAAAAAGCCGGCAACATAAACTTCATTTAAAACTTAGGTATGCCTGATAAAAAATATGCAATTTTGCAACTATGTTTACCGGAATAATTGAAACAATTGGCACTGTTGATGAAGTGCTGCAAAACGGGACTAATAAAACATTTTGGATCAACTCCAGTGTTTCAAAAGAACTGAAGGTGGATCAAAGCGTATCGCATAACGGGGTTTGCCTTACAGTTGAAGAAATAGATGGAAACCGCCATCGTGTTACTGCTGTTAAAGAAACTCTTGAAAAATCGAATTTGGATATCTGGGCCAAGCCGGATAAAATAAATATTGAAAGGTGCCTTGCATATAATGGAAGACTGGATGGGCATTTGGTTCAGGGGCATGTTGATGCAACAGGCATTTGTACTAACGTTGAGCCGCAAAACGGAAGCTGGCTGTATCAATTTCAATTTCCTGTAAACTTTGCTGCTTTGCTTGTTGAAAAAGCATCTGTTTCCCTGAACGGGATCAGCTTAACCATTTTTAATGTTACTAACAATTCATTCAAGGTTGCCATTATTCCTTATACATATAAACATACCAATATGCAGGATGTAAAAAAAGGATCAATTGTAAACCTGGAGTTTGATATTATTGGTAAATACGTGCTGCGAAACAACCAACTGCAAAGCATTGCGTAAAATTACGGCATCAGGAAATTGGTTAGAAATCACACCTTTTAGTAAAGCATCTTATGTTAATATTGCATGGCAAACCGTGAAAATGCCAACATAAACATTTCTGCGCCTATCTCTTTAAACCAAAAAAAACATTAAACAGATGCCGCTAGTTTCCATTATTATACCTGTATTGAATGAAGCTGAAAATATTCTGCCACTTTTTTTTGAGATTAAAAAGTTTGTGCCGGAAGATTTTGAAGTCGTTTTCATTGACGACGGAAGTACAGATTCCACCTTTCTTGAAATACAACAGTTATCTGATAGGGATGAAAGGGTAAGATGCATTTCTTTTTCAAGAAACTTCGGTCATCAAAACGCTTTGATGGCAGGTATGGATTATGCAAACGGTGAGTACGTCATTACTATGGATGGCGATTTACAACACCCACCCTCCTGCATACCAATTATACTGCAACAATTGGAAAATGGTTATGATATTGTTTCTACATACCGCAGAAAAACAAACGAAATAGGATGGGTAAAGAAAATATTTACAAGGCTTTTTTATCGTTTGATCAACTTTTTATCTGATATACCCATTGAAGAAAATGTATCAGATTTCAGAGGATTTAACCGAAAAGTTTTATTCACCATTCATAAGTTTGAGGAAAGAGATCTTTTTTTAAGAGGCCTTTTCAGCTGGATTGGTTTTAAAAAAATTACCATCCCGTTTGATGCACCATCACGCATCCATGGCAGCAGCAAATATAATTTTATGAAAATGATAAAACTGGCGTTGCGTGGTACAACATCTTTCAGCTTTAAACCACTTCGTATTTCACTACTGATAGGAACGATTGTATCATTTATTTCATTTTTATTATTGATTATGTCTGTGGTTAGTTATTTCCAGGGAAAAACAGTACCTGGTTGGGCTTCCTTGATGACAGTTGTTACTTTTATGGGTGGTATTCAACTGCTGGTAATTGGTTTGATGGGGGAATATATAGCAAGCCTTTTCCGTGAAAGTAAAAGGCGCCCGCTTTATATAATTAATGAAAAGATAAATGTGGATTAACTCTTAGATGCCCGAAAATAATATTGTCCCCCAATAGGTACTTTTCTTATATATTTTTCTAATGTTATCAATTTTTTAAAAAAACCGGTGCGGGGAAAGAAAATTGTATAGATCAGGTTTTGAATTCTGAACCCGCTCTTCTGCAATAGACCCTTACATTTTTTACTGTACAGCAGTTTAACACCTTTATCAAATACGCAAGTATTAACAAGGAAGCGTGTTAAAGGATTAACAGGGTTATGTTCGAATAAATAAAGATGGCCATGCACTTTTAAAACCCTGAAAAGTTCATTTACAATTGCTTGTTGTTTGGCCGCATCAATATGATGCAATACCCCTGCTACGAATATAACATCAAAACTTTCTTTAGCAAATGGGATTTGATTCCCATCATATATTTGAAACGCAGATTTTTTAAGCTGCTTTTTTTGAGCTTCTTCAATGCTTTTTTCTGAAATATCAATGCCTGTAATATTAAATAGCGGGAAATATTTTTCTAAAAACACTTCGGTTACACCATCACCACATCCTAAATCAAGCACTCTTGCCTCCTTATTTTCTTCAAACTGTACCAGCTCTTTCACTTTATATTCAGCAAAATAAAAACTATCAGTACCAGAAACATTTTTGATGCTTTTTGTATGCACTTCCCTGTAAGTTTCAGCAAAGGAATCAAAATTTTGTTCTTTTGTCTTTTTCATCAAAGTAAGTCTTGTATTTTTAAACAAATTTAATCAATCATTTTGAAAGTAAACCTTAAGCCATATTCACTTCTTCTTTTAGTTTTAATTATCGGCTACTTTCCTGTAGTTAGTTTTATTACAAGTGTAAAGAATGATATCCTGACAGGCTATCTTCCTGTCCGCTTTTTTATGAGTGAAAGCATTTCATCTGGTTACACGCCCTGGTGGAATCCTTATGTAAACTTTGGCCTACCGCAGTATGCAGATATGAGCAGCGGTTTCTGGAGCCCCATTACCTGGCTTATTGCAAGTACTGCAGGTTATAATGTTTATACAATTACGATTGAATTGTTACTTTACATTTTACTTGGTGCATGGGGAATATATAAATGCGGCGAAATCTTTGGCTGGAGTAAAGAGGTAAAATTGATAGCTGCCATATCCTATATGTGCTGTGGATATATGATTGGCCATCTTCAGCATTTGAACTGGATTTCGGGTGCAGGTTTTTTGCCATGGTGTTTCTGGGCGTATCATATTATATTGACTAAATTTTCGTGGAAAACCCTCCTGCAAGCCGTTCTTTTATTCAACCTTCTCATTACCTCTTCTCATCCGGGAATAATTATTGGCTGCATCTATTTTTTTGCAGGATATACAGTTTATCAATATCTAATAAGAATGAAAATAAATACATCAGAATTTTCAACATGGGTGTATTCAAAAACAATCTTACTTTTCCTTAGCATCCTTCTGCTCGTAAGTGTTGCTTTGATCATAAGTTATACAGAAATACTCCCGTTTATAACAAGGGGAGACAAGATTGCTATCGGGAATCATGCATTAAACGCAACAACTACTCAAAGCTGGATCAGCCTTTTTTTTCCATTAGCAACTGTTAAAAATGACACCTTTTTCAGTAATGATATTGCATTACGAAATTGTTATATCGGGATAACACTTCTTGCTTTCCTTATCCTATCATTTAACTTAAAACGAAAAGAAACACTGTTTTTTTTACTAACAGGTCTGTTTTTTTTCATTCTTTCAGACAACAATTTTATCCAGTCTTTTTGTTATGAATATTTTCCCTTGCTAGGTTATGTACGATTAAATGGAGAATTCAGAATCTTTGCTTTATTCTGCTTTATCATAACTGCCGCAAGCAACCTGCACTATTATTTGAATGTTAAAGCGGATTTAAAAAAATTGAAAAAGGTCTTCCTGTTTCTTTCAGCAGTTTCAGCTGGCGTTATAATCTGGTCTTGTATAAAGCTGAGTCTTACAAAAGAAAGCATCCTTTTTTCACCCGTAAGATCGGGCAATCTGCTTTCCATTTCTTTTTTGAAATCTGTAACAGACCAATTGAGTTTTTATGATGTGCTGATCCTTCAGGGAACAATACAGTTTTTGTTTTTAACACAGTTAAAAAGAGCTATTCAGCTTAAGATACCCGGTTACCTTTTATTGCTTGTAATTGCTGATCTATGTACCGCAACCTTATTGCAAATGCCATTTACAGGTGTTGGTACAAAAAGCACAAGAGAAATTCAATCACTTTTAGATGCATCACCCAAAGGCATTCCTGTTCCCTTATTGCAACCCCTTTCAAATAATGATACAGGAAAAGCCGGCATTAAAAATATTCTTGGCTCCTGGAGTTTTTATAATAAACAGCCGGGCACAGTAACACATGCAGCATACCCTATACAATTTAAGATTGAAACCGATTTTTTTAAGCCGCAAATTCAAGGTTATATCAAAACAAAACCTTTCGTATTCTTTGCAGAAGAGCTCATTAACAAAGAATCACTCATCCGCCAGGCCTTTACTAAAAAAGATACCAGTAAACAAAAGATTGAAATTTTGACATTTTCTCCAAACCAAATAACAGTTAAACTCAAAACAACCAACCCCGGCTACCTGGTTTTACTTTATAAATACTATCCGCACTGGACAGCGAATATTAACGGCATAGCAGTTAAAGCAGATAATTATCTATATGGTTTTATGAAAATAAATATCAATAACCCTGGTGAGCAAAGAGTAGAATTTAATTTTTCACCAACGACTGTAAAATGGGCAATGGCACTCTCAGCAATTTCATTCCTTTTTGTGTTGGCAACATTAATAACTCTTTCTGTTCGGAAAAAAAGCGAAATTGATCCTGCATTTTAAAATAATACAACCGAATCCTTTAATAATGGAATCTGAGTACCTGTAATCTCAGAAAAGAGAATACGAAACTGGTTCACATTACTCATCCCATCATACCAACCTGTCGAATCTTTTCCCGGGTAATAAATACAATTTAACGAGTTAAAAGAAGCATTGTCATTTAAGCCTATTGCCAGATCACGGGATCCATGATCACTCATCAGCAATATGACCGCATCATTATTGGTTTTTGCTTTAAGTTGTTTTATAAACTTCAAAACAACATGATTTGTATGTACGAGATATTGTAAATAAGCTTCATTCTTATCAGGTTGCGTAATTTGTTTTTTTGTCAGGAATTGAACATTGATCTTCCCTGTGCTATCAACAGCAAACGGAGAGTGAGGCATCATTAAATGAACATAAATAAAAGAAGGTGTTGAATCCTGTACTGCAGCTTTTTGCAAAAGCTTATCCATTGCAAAATAATTATCTTCAATTTTCTTATAAACAAGCCTCTCAAAATATTTTTTTCCCGGTAACCTGCGGGTAATATAAAGCGGCATTAAATCAATAATATCATCGAAAATTGTTGGGCTCAGTATTAACCCAATATCTACAGGTATAAACCGATTGGTATATCTTGCGTTTGCCTGATGCATTGGGAATGGGGAATAATTTTCAATTCGGTACCCCAGGGCCCGAAATGTCCAGATCACTCTGTTATTGTATATTTCTTTCAGTGAAAGACGATACCTTTCACTGTTGTATAAACTTTTGCTTTGTGGAAGACTGATAATATCTCCATTTAATAATGACGCAACAGATGGCACAGTATAACTATAATTGCTTTTAGCATTTTTGATAACCCGAAAGCCAAAAGATTTTATTTCACTTAGAAATTTTTCATTATTATAGCCACGCTTCAACAGAGTTTCTGCTCCTGCATATTCATCCAGTAAAACAAGATATACTGTGGGTAGTTTTTGTAATGGATGGCTACCGGCATACAAAAAAGATTTTTTTACAACAATTTTGCTGTTAAAAGCATTATTCAGTAAGAAAACCATCTCCAACACAATCAATAAAACCAAAAGAGTGTTTATAAAAAGAACTGCACGTATCCAATGTTTCTTTTTTCGTTTGAATAAAACAAATAAGAGTATGACAAACAATGCAGTAACTATTTTTGGCAAAATGCCTGTTATTTGCCCTGAAAGAGAAAAGAAGAATTTTTCAATAACCCCGAAAAATAAAAAAAGAAAAAACGAAATGGTAGTAAATAAAGCTGCGCTTTCTGCATTTTTCAGGAGTATCAACCCGGTCAGAAAATAAACGACAGCAACTAAACCAAGCAAAAGAAATATTTTCAGAATAGCTGCTGCAGGAAGCAACTCAAAAAAATCATTCCACGCATGTAAAACAAAAAACAGAGTTAGCAGCAAATAATGATAGTTACTCTTAAAGATATTTCGGGCATGGCCTTGTTTGAACATAACATTTCAAAAAAAAGCAAATCTAACCATCTGTGAGCAAATATACTTTCACTAAACTGTTCTTATCTTTTTTTTACAGGATCATCATTTGCAAGTAACTGCCTCTTTATTAACGCATCAAATACATTTTTCCATACCCCTTATTAAAATACTGATCTGTATTATCACCTTCTGCTTTGTATTTCTCCAGGCTTTTCCCATTATGATTTGTAATGACACGGTATAAATAAATACCATTTGCCAGTTTATTGCCATACTGATCGGTACCATCCCATTTGAACTCTGTAATATTTCGTCCAACTCTGATTGGCCCGAGCTCATTCTTTGTAATTTCTCTTACTACCTTACCTGTAATGGTAAGAACCTGAATGCGGATATTTTGCGGCACTTCTGACCCAGTTACCGTAAACACAAAAGCGGTAGATGTTGTAAATGGATTTGGA
Source organism: uncultured Chitinophagaceae bacterium (assembly GCA_947085245.1). Classification (GTDB taxonomy): domain Bacteria; phylum Bacteroidota; class Bacteroidia; order Chitinophagales; family Chitinophagaceae; genus Lacibacter. The sequence goes on from CAMTVU010000061.1 coordinate 15,167, forward strand.
TAGTTCAGCAGGTTTGAGATCATGGGTTTATTAATAACCTGGAAGGCTACTTTATATTCAAGATCACCCGCTTTATTACCACTTCGATCAATACCGGATACAGTAAGCTCATATTCACCATCCTGCCGGAACAAAGGATACAGATCAATTGTAGCAGAGTTTTCTCCATTTGTAAGATTAGCTGGTGTAAAGCGAACGCTGTCTGAATTTGGTTTATACTCTCGTACTGAATTATCAGGGAAACGGATGCTGATCTTCATGCCGGCTGTATCACTAAGAGCCAGAAATCGGCTGTCATCTTTCAGCTTAACGAGAATATGTGGCTTTGAAGAAACAATATCCCGGTTTAAAATGTGAGTACCATCAAATGTTACATCTAACCAGGGTTTATAATTATCAGGTTTTACAAAAAAGCCTTTGAAGATAAAGTTATTGAATAAGAACTGTTCAGGTTGATCATTGCCCGGATTTACCATAAGGTAAAGTGTATTTAAACCTGGAATATCTTTCGTATCAATTATATATGATACTATAATAGAATCATTTGCTGCCAATGCTTTTTTCTTTGGCAAACTGATCTCCCGTGGTACATTATTCCGATCCGTAATAACAAGCTTCAATTTCAAACTATCGAATGCTGTTTCACTTACGTTTCTGAATGCAATGGCAAAATCAAGAGGCTCTCCTAACTCAAGCGTATCTTTCATACGGAATGTTATATTAGGAGCTATGGCACCTTCGGGTACATAATCAGCAAATATTTTCCACGAATTAAGTTGATGAGGCGTAACATTAATATTATCCATATTATGCATCCGTAACTTAAGATATGGGAAAGTAACAGGATTAATGAATGACAGTGTGGTATCTCTGAATTCTTTTACAGTAGCAAGCAGAACTTCTGAGCCATTACTTGTTCTTCCTACAACATCAATACTAGTTGTATCGGGCATTTGAGTTTCCAGGTCAGAACCTTTCCAGATCAACTCCTTCCAGTTCCGTGAAGGTCCATACCAAGGCGACTCAATTGTTCCGCTGGTAAAATAATTCGGAATTTCAACTACATCCACGATTTGTTCATTTGTAAGCCCAATATGCTGAATGGGAATAAATGATGGATCATTTTTTCTGTAAATGAATGTGGCAGGCAAGGTGTTTTTAAAGGAATCAACCATATTAAACCCGGCACTCTTAAGTTTATGGTAGATGGAATTGCCTGTTCCGTAAATTGCCTCATCCGATTTTAAAATTGCTGCATCTACATAAGCACCCGGAGTCCATCCAAGATTTGTAACAACCACATAAGCTCCATCTTTTATACTATCCATAAAGTCCATTGCTCTTTTCCGGTAATCGGGATCGGCATAAAAGAATTCAAAGAAACCTCTTATAGAAGCTGGTCCATTACAATTAGGAGCAAGGCTTCTGAATCTTCCCTCACCATTTGGTAAAGTCCAGTTTTTCCAAATATCAAGTGTCTTCCCTTCAAATACATAAAACTGGAAGGAACCATACCGGCAGCCATACCTTTCTAAAAAAATAAAATTCAATGACACATCCAAACTTGGAGCTGTATGATAAGGATAAATGCCTGTGCGAATTTGTAACCTTGCAATTGTTGAATCAAACCTGTATCCTCTGCTTGCTGAATCAAGAATTATTTGTGAATAACTACTTTGCTTATGCTGAAAATAATGAGACTGGTTAAACCCGGTTTGATTACCGGAGATATAAACAAAGCTGAAATTATTCCACAATACAGGAGATGTTTCCTGTGGCTTCATACCAACCCTCCAATAATACACGGTACTGTCGCTGAAATTAATACCGGTTGGTTTGAAAGTAATAGAACCTCCAACAGAACTGGCAGAATCTTTTTTCTTTATTGCTGAGTTGAAATTCTGTGTTGTATCTATTTCAAAATAATATTTACGCAACGTTCCCAAAGGATTAGCAGTGGAAGCATAGTAAGTGATATTCTGTTTGTTGAGAATAGAATAATTGTATGGATATACAGGACGTATTTCATCTTCGAAAATGAAAAACTCTTTTGTTACAACATTATTCGTTTCACATGTTTCATTCAGGTTATTTTCAGGATCAATTTCAACTTTCAATTTATTGCTTCCTTTATCTGTAAAAGGATTGATAGGCAATATCAGCTCAATAGAATCTGCATAAGATATTCTGCGGATCTTATTATCAAAAACCACAGTCTTACTCCCATCCGGAATTTCTCTGGTAACAACTATTCTTACAGAATCTTTAACCGCCTTTCCAAGATTCACAATTTTTATATTTGCTTTGAAATTAGCTTCAGCTATTGAAATAAACTCGGGTGATATTTTCACCATTGAAGCTTCAATGGCATAATCGGGTTTTTGAAAACTGTAGAATTTAATAGCGGGGTCTCCGTGCAATGTAATTTGCTCCAGGTGCATCCGAACATAGAAATCATTAAACGTATTAAGCCTGATTAATGTGTCATTCACATTAGCCATTATACGACCTATTGATTGACCATATCCTTCATTAGACATTTGATTGTAAAACTCTTCAGTATAAAGATTAAGGTAGTTTACTATTCCCAGGTGGGTGCTGGCTATAAATGCTATCGCACCTCTTTGTGGGGTTAACACCCAATTCTCAGTGATAATTTTATTACCGGTAAGTCTTGTGGCATCTGAAAGAAACATATTCCCCGCCTGGCAACCATTTACTAAAAACACAGGATATTTACCAGTTGATGGATAATTGGTTGACTCAGTTAAATTAAATTCAAGTGTTGTAGGAGATGAATGACCAAAATAGGTTAACAGAGAAAATCCTTCCTTGAATAACCTGGTAATGTTTTCACTGGCTATTGTTTGAATTGTAGCTACACTTGTTTTCTGTAAAGTATAAACCGTTGCTCCAAACAAAGTATCAGTTAAAACATTTGCATATTGGTTTAAATAGAATCTTATTTGCTCTCCCAGGAAATCATTTGCCCCCGAAACGTGAATTACATTTTTTTTCCAAAGCTCATCTTCAATTTTGCAGGAATTGGTATTATAAAATGCTTCGTATTGTTTAAGCTTATCTAAATAATCTTTTACTTCGCTTCCTTTCACAACATTTAAACGGCCTATCGGTATTCTTGGAATTGCATTCCCCTCATCTGAAGCCATTAATATATCAGATGCCGGATTACCAAATACAGGAACAAGATTGAGTTGATCTATAACAGGGTTTGCCTCCGACAAACGATAACTTGTATAAATAACACCTTTCCCAATGATCAAACAATTTTCAGGCTTTATATTAAAGCCGGAATATGCAAATCGTAAAAAATTTTTAATGGCATAAGCATTGTTTTTAATACCATAACCAAACTGGTCAATAATATCCTGTATATTATAAATTTTTGCGTTAAAGCTACCGCCTGTTACACTGCTTCTATATAAACGATATTGATCAACCTGGTTAATGCCATTGGCATCGGAGTAAAGACGTGGATTGGAAAGAATAATATAATTCGACTGGTTGGCAATTAAGCCATAATTGGTAAAAGTTCTTGAGGTGATAGAAGTAACAGGGCGTATGTTAGATGCATCCTGGCTTATTATTACCAATTTTCTTGCAGTTGCCGAAGCAGGCAGTACAACCCTGATCTGGGTTGGAGAAAGAATGACAGCAGTAATTCGTAACCCATTTGTAAGGTCGTATAAAACGGGGGCCTGAGAACCAATGTTCACATTGTCAATCACAAGATTATTACCAACTGCACTGGCTGGCAATTCAAACTCAAAATTGGATTGCCCACCAAAATTAAATAGTCGTGGATAGGTTAATTCATACATACCTACAACCTGCCTGTCTGTTACTTCGGCAGATGTATTCCTGAATTCAAAATTGGCTGTGTTTGAACTGATGAGTGATAAAGGAATATTATCTGCTGATTCATCAATGACAGAATTAAAATAATTCATCTCCCTATCCGCAACCACTGTTCCATTGATTGAAACCCTTACAGTTCTTGTATTAAGTGCACGGCCTGCTGCAGAAAATTTCAATTTTGCATTGGGGCCGCCAGTGGCAACAAATAAATTATTCTGGCTCGATAGCAATGGATTGGCCGGCCTGAATTCGCCACTGGTAAAACCTTCGCCTTCATCAAAAGAAGAAGAATACACATTGCTTCCAACAACAGCTGCAAAACCAAGGTTCAAATTATTACGGTAATACAAAGCAGCTTTGTGCTGAAAATAACTTTCGGCTGGTAAAGCAGATGTAAGATCATTATTGGTTTGAACCAACCGGAGATTGGCGCCCGCAGTTGGGTTTACTGTGAGAAAGTATGCAGCAGTATCAGTGTGCAAACTCCACCGATCATTGATTTGGTAACGGGGCTGAAGATACATTCGCTTTTCCCACTTACCATCATTTGACTCACCCCAGAATTCAATAAAACCATCGGCAGGTAAAATGCCGGATGCAGATGAAGTATAAACAGGAACTTGCTGCCCATGGCGCCATAATTGAAAATGTGCTGCATCAGCATTGCCTATACCAATTGCTGCAAGCTGAGCTTGTGAAATGCGGTACACACCTGTTGCACCAATGTTGAATTTATAATAAGTTTTATTGAAATCAATCCATTCATTCATGAAACTTTGAGCTAACGCAGCTGAAGCAGCACTTAGCAAAATGATGGCGGAAAGGAGTATTCGTTTCATTTTGTTTTGCTATTTTTCGTTGGGTTCTTGTTGGTTTTCAAAAGGTCGAGACGGAGAGAAACTATATGGGTATATAAAGGATTTGACTGGTTAGCCAAATTTGTAAAAGCATAATCAACAAAAAAGGAATTACCGAGTTTGAACCCAGCACCGGCACCGGGCTGGTAAATCCATACTTTCTTTTGGTTCAATGTATCGCCATCAGCAAGTGCACGTTGAAAATTATAGATACCACCTCTTAAAAAGAAGACCTCTTTAATATTCAATTCAGCACCAATGCGTGGATCGCCACTTACAACACTTGAGCTGATCAGATTATTACGTTGCCCATCAAATGTTAATTCAAGATTGGCTTCTGCCTTCAGCTTCAAACCCTTTCCCAATCTGAAATCATAAGAACCACCTACTATAAGTCTTGGAGCAGTTAATTCTGTTGAACGTACAGGAATATCATTATTGGTTAAATAGAGTACTTCTTTTTCACGCTCAGTAAAAGTAAACGACCATGAATTGAATGTTGTAGTAATATCTCTTGCCGCAGCACCAAGCGACCAGTTTTTACCTTTCATCTGAAAACCAAGATCCAAACCAAAGCCCCATGCTTTGGCAAAACTGCCCACATTGCGGTGAATCACTTTTGCATTCATGCCAATGCTGATGGTTTTATTTTCCGTTTCCCTTATCTTTTGTGCTACGGAAAGAAGAAACGCATAATCGGCCGATGAAAATGATTTGATATTGTTGTAATTAATACTGCCATCGGGCTCAACTAAAAAAAGAGTATTGGGAATATCATCTACAGCAAACCGGAGAAAAGAAATACCGATTGTTCTTTTGTTATTGGCAACAGGAATAGCCAATGCTCCGAAATCATATTTTCCAATGCCGGCAAAATACTCGGCATGCATTAATGAAAGTGAAGGATTATTTTTTACCCCTGTTAATCCGGCCGGATTCCAATATCCGGAGGTTGCATCATTTGTTGAAGCTACCTGTGCACCACCCATCGCCAAGCCACGGGCGCCAGCACCAATATTTAAAAATTCATTGGAATACTTTCTGAATTGTGAAAATGCAGAAGAACTCAGCAACAGGGTGGCGGATAAAATTAAGGTGGATCGGGATATCATCCGGTCAGTTTTCAGATAAACAATTAGTTTTAAAGAGGCTCCAAACATACAGAAAGCTGCTTTGGGCTATCACAAAAGTAATCATAATCCTCCCCCAAAGCAAACATCTGTTATAGAAAG
>CAMTVU010000062.1:0-22804 GCA_947085245.1 uncultured Chitinophagaceae bacterium
AATTTCACCCCGGTATTCGCAGGTAAATTCATCTTTGATTTGATTGTAGGTTGTTTCGGATAAATTAATTCTTCCCGGTTCTGATTTAGATTCCATTCGGGAAGCTATGTTTACAGTATCGCCCCAGATATCGTACTGCCATTTTTTTATTCCAACAATACCTGCTACAACAGGTCCTGTGTGTATGCCGATTCTTACATCAAAGTGACTCAAACCATCCTCTGCATTCAGTTCATGTTGAACCAGGGCAATCATTTCCTTTGCTGCCAGGATAACATTTCTTGCATGCGATGGATTAGCTGTAGGTAAGCCGCAGGCGCACATATAAGAATCACCAATTGTTTTAATTTTTTCCAATCCATATTTTGTGGTGATTTCATCAAATCCCTTGAAGTAATAATCAATACTCTTTACTAATTGTACCGGTTCTATATGTTCGGCCAATTTTGAAAAAGAAACAAAATCAGTAAACAACACAGTTACTTCATCAAATTTTACAGCATCTACCTTGCCGTTCTGTTTTAATTCCTTTGCCGTTTCAGCAGGCAGGATGTTGAGCAAAAGACTTTCCGATATTTTCTTCTCTCTTGAAATTGTTTTAAAATACCAGTATAAGGTTCCTAACAGCACAATGGTTAAACCAAGAATGATGAACAGGGAAACAAGCATGATCCGCTGGTTTCGTTTTTGCTGGTTGAGCAGATCTACTTCTGTTTGTTTTTTCGATACTTCGAAATCGGTACGCAGGTCAGCCATTTTCTGTACAGATTTGATATTGTTCACACTGTCCCGGTAAGCGATATAGTTTTTGTAATATTTAAAAGATTCTCCTGTATTCCCTGCTTTTTCATACAGCTCTGAAAGTTTGAGATTGGCATCGCTGATCTGTTCTTTCAATCCAAATTTTTCTGCAAGTTGTAAGCTTCTTTTGGCATAATTCATAGCCGTTTGCTGATCCCCTTTTTGAAGATAGATATCACACATTGAGAGGAGATACACACAGATGGGATAATAATCTTCTGCTTCCTCCAGAATACGGATAGCTGCATTGATATTTTTTTCGGCAAGAGTACTTTGCCCAATATTTGCGTACACCATTCCAATATTTCCCAGGCTGTACGCTTTTCCAGTCAAATAATTAACTTTTTCAAAAATTATTCCTGATTCCCTAAAGTACAAAAGTGCGGAATCATAATTCTTATTGTTGAGGAATTCATCACCGGAATTTAAAATGGCAGAAGCTAATGCAATAGAGTCATCAGTTTTTCGTAAAGTAGCAATTGCTTTATTATAATAAATCCTCGCATTAGTATGATTATTTGAAACTGCATAAATATCAGCAATAGCGCCATAAGTATTTCCTTCAGCTTTAAACGATTTTGCTTTCCTGGCAGCTTCCCCACTTTTAAAAAAAGCATCTAATGCTTCTTCTAAATTGCCCTGTAATCTTTTTTTAGTTCCTTTAAGAAAATAACCATTGTGCACGTATGATTGGTTTCCCATTTGTTTTGACAGGGTGATCAATTCCTCTGCGTATTGTAAAGCCAGATTGAGGTCATTCACCTCGTTAAAAGATATGTTCAAAAGTAACTCTAACTTAGCCGAATCTTCAAGAATATTCTGTTTATAAATCCTCTTCAGGCTATCCGCTACTTTCTGATCCTGACCAGAAACATTAAGGACAATAAAAAAAAAGCCTATCAAAAAATAATAAGCTTTCCTTTTAAAAGACATATTGATATTTTATAGTTTTACTGCAATATTTGGGTTAATATATTATTTGCCGCTTGGCTTTACTGCAATTATTGGGTCGTAACTTTTGGGCAGACCCGCACCATCTTTACCCAGCCATCCTGTGCCGGCAGTTGTCCAATTGATTGTATAAGTTTCTACCTGGCCATCCCCAATATTTGGATTTACTGTCCCTTGCCAGCTTGTGGAGTTGGGAAGCTGTTTTGGATCGGGATTGAATACATCGAAAGACATTGGTTTTTCAACGATGCCTGTAATTGATGCAACCCCTGAGCCTGCTGCGATTACCCAGGTAACCTGGTCACCCTGATCAACATTGGTTGTTGGCCCATTGGTTATTGTTAACTTTCCTGTTGCCGGATCACTGCCTGTGATTGTGATTATGATATCACCCATGTTTTTAAATTTTGGTTGGTTAAATAAAATTGTTTCTTTATCTGATCATATCCTGATCAAATGATTTTCAGTATATATTTCTTTATCTGTTTTTCTATCCGGATCAAAAACAAAACAGTATCACAGTAGCATCCAATTCAAACGGCACTGGCAGGATCAATTGTTTAAAAATGTATTCTAAAGGGGTTGGGGAAAAATAGTTGATTGCAACGATTCATCTGTAATGTATAGAATTAGTTTTAAAGAACAAATACTTTCATTGTAATTAATTTCTTTTACAGCGGTAACGATTGTTACCGGGGATTCCATATTCTTTAGAAGGCCCGAATTTCAGAAAATGTTTTTGTATGGCAGAAGATAATTCAGAAACTTTTTTGTAATTAGTGGCAAATGGAGTTAATACAAAAGTTTGACAGCAGGTTAACAGAGGATGCAATTAAAAAAGGAATCAACTATCTTTTGTCCTGCAATGTAAACGGGCGGTGGAAAGGTTTTACAACATTGGCAGGTGAATCGGATATTTGGGTAACAGGTTTTGTGTTGACTCATATTATCAACCTCTGTGAACAAACGAATACAATCAGTGAATCACAAAATTTTCTTTTACAGTCACGACATTCTTCCGGAGGTTGGTCCTACAGCAGCCATGTTCCTGCCGATGCAGATTCAACTGCATGGTGCTTAATAGCATTACAATCCAATAACATACTGGCAGAATTGGAAGAAGAAAAAGCAAAAACATTTTTGTGGAGCCATTTTACCGGCAAAGGAATTTCAACATACAGAATTGATTCGGGTATCCGTGAATTTATTTCAGCACCTGCTGATGAGTTTATTGCCGGATGGACAACTGCTCATCCTGATGTTTCCATTGCAGCAGTACTGGCCGATTTGCACAATGAAAAAGTTCCTGAAATTTTAAACTGGCTGATAGAACAACAGGAAAACACAGGCTTCATCCATTCATACTGGTGGCGTGGCCCGCATTATACAACTACTCTGCTATTACGTGCATTGGCAAGCAATCAATATCAATTATCAAAAGACCACGCAGAGTTGATTAGAAATTCACTTGTTCGTGAACAACTGGCTGATGGAGGATTTGGTCTTGATTCTTCAGCAACTCAAAATCCGTTTACCACGGCATTGGCTTTGGAATCATTTACACATTTATCTTACCTGGGTTATGATGAGGATAGAAACCTCTGCGGCAATGCATTGCTTTGTTCTCAAAATCAAAATGGAAGCTGGGCCGGTGATTATATCCTGCGCATTCCTGCACCGTATGTTATTAACCCCATCGAAGTTGCATCATGGAACAATGCGGATGGCGGAGGAAATTCTTTAATTGAAGACAAAGATGGATTGTTTGCAACTGCCATGGCCTGTTATGCACTTGCCTGCTGGCGAAATACTGACACAAAGGATATGAAAGCACATGATCTGAAAACCAATATTATTTAATGGACTGGCAGAACCACTTTCAAACTGTTTTTTTTGAAACCTGGCAAAAAGCCGGATTACCTCATCACGAAAAATATTTATCAGCGTATTATAAAATGCTGGAACAGCGTGATGTAAAAATTGAATGGATTGAAAGATCATCCGGTATTGATCACAGCAGGCTTTATGATGTATATGGTTTTGGTGTAGCGGTGGGAAAGATATTTGGAGAAATGTTTGGTTTACCGGTTGAACAAACAAAACATTCATCCAACTGGTGCGGACGTTTTAATTTGGGCATCAGCCTGTTTGATTATATCAGTGATGAACAGGATGGAGTAAACAGTGTTGCTTCTCTGAAAGTATTTCAACCTTTTATCAAAGCAGATGATTCCGATACCCGTTCCTTAACAGCATCTGAAGAATTATTAAGTAACCTGGCCGGAAGCGTATTGAATGATTTAAAAAAAGTTTCTTCAAAAAATAATACACTTTTTAAAGCGATGAAGCAGATGTTTGAAGCCGAAGCTTTTGTTTCAACAACAAAACTGTGTGCCAATGCCGATCTGAAAAAAATTAATAAAGCACTTTATTTGAAAAGTGCTGAGCCGTTCAGGGTAATGGCTGAATATACTGCAAGGTTGGCTGCTGCAACGGATCCCTTGCAAATAAAAAATGCCCGCTCTGTCGGAATAGCATTGGGATATTGTTACTGGTTGATTGATGATGCAAAAGATGTGTGGATTGATTTGGAAGCAAAACATTGGAATTTATTTCTTCAATTAGCTGCTGCAAAAGATCCCGGAATTTTTGCTCATCAAAGAGATCTAAATACAAATAATCGTTTACTCAGTATATGGGAACAATCCAACCACGCACAAAAAATAGCAAACAAAATTATTAAACGGCTGGTTCGTGCAGTTGACAGAATTGGGCTATCTGAAAAAGCTGAACAGCATACGCTGGGAATTGTATCTGCTTCGTTGTGGCAATGGTATCATAGTTAATGAATGAAACCTCCGGGGTTTGTAAGATTGTAAACTTATTGTAACAGTTTTCTGAAACCCCTGAGGTTTTGTGCCGGTAATTAATTTACAACTTAAACCCCTTCAATAACTTCTGCACAGTTGCCTTGGTTGTTTTTAATTCTTCCTGTTGCTGAAGGATAAAGGAATTGTCACTCAGCTTGCCTGTAACCACTTCCATTTCTGCTTCTGTTTCATATACCATCTTACGAAATGGATTGGAATAATCTTTTGCTCTTGAATCATAGATTCCTTTCACCATCCATGCTTTGGTGGCAATGTATTGCTGCAACGAAGTTTTGAATAACTCTTTACTGAGTTGTTTGCTTCCCGTTAATTCATATAAAGATGACAGTGCATGAGCCAGTTTGCGGCTGTTGTATGCTTCGCCCTGTGCTTTGTAAAAAGCATGTACCGCATCCCAGCTTTTTATTTTATTGGTTGTAATCTTTTGTTTTAGTTTTTCAAACTCAGCTTCTTCAATTAACTGTCCGCCTGCATTGATCCAGTTGCTGCGCTTTTGTTTTTTGGGAAGATGTTTTATTAACGAATCAAATGTTTTCAGTTTGTTTTGTGCAATCAATTTCAACACTTCCAGCATGGCGTAATAAACAATCAACTCTTTAAATAACGTATAACTTTTATTCACTTTCAGCAACACTGCTTTCCGGTTGCTGTTTTCAAAACCGGTTGCCGTTATTTCCAGTTCATTTAATTCCTTATCATTTGCTTCCATTGCTTTCTTTCCTGCTTTACTATAGTCGGCATCTGTAAAAACTTTTTTCGGTTGTTGTTTTTGCAGCAATGCTTTTCCGGTAAGCAGTTCCATCAAACGCAGTGCATCAAAGATTTCATTCACACTGTCGGGTGCAAGAAAATCATATTCCAGTGTTTGCGTTTTGTTTGTTCGCATATCCCGTTCAATATATTTCCATGCATTGCGGGCCATTGCATACATGTTGTACATAAACCAATAGCCGGGCATTACAATAAGTTGATTTTTTGATTCATCATTACTCACCAATGCAAACGGAAAGGGAATATTGAGTTCTGCAGGGTAATCGCCTTTTGCAAGTAAGGTATAAGAGGCAAACTTTGAATTGTGTTTAATGCTTACACAAAGCGACGGCCAAAAGCCACGGCCGGCAATCAATTCACCATCTGCACTGCGGCTGTTATGATTACTGCCCAGCGTTGCACCGGCAGCAATATTGCTTTGTCCCATTATTGTAGCTGCACATAAAAAAGAATTGTTATGATGCTGTTCATGTGCCGGAAAAATCAATGAGTTCAAAACTTCGCAACAGGAGATAGTGGCATTGTTGCCGAGATAAGAGTTGATGAGCCTTGCACCATATTTCAATTGCGAATGAGATGCCATGTAAAAACGTACCGCTTTCACACCATAGAAAACACGGCAACCTTCCTCCATGATGCCATTCACCAGTTCACAACCTTCACCCACCTGCGAGCTTGCTGTTGCTGAAGAATCAATGGTTAAATTTTTCAGTTTGTTGGCGCCTTTCAAATAAGCATCTGTTCCAATCCATACATCTTTAATGATGGAACAACTTTTGATCACGGTTCTGTCGCCCACTTTTCCATAATAGCCACGCAGTTTATCAAACTTCAATTCAGTAAACTCTTTTAATTTTTGTTGCAGTTGTTCATTGTCCCTGTTCCTGCTCCAGAGCCATGCATCGCCGGGGAGCATGCCATTGAAGGGAATAATTTTTCTTCCTGCATTTTCATTACATACTTCCAGCCAGATGCGGATACGTTCGTGTTCACCTTCTTTTAAAATTCCATTCCCGAATTTGGCATAATCAGTAGTGCCCATTTCATGCACATTGTTAATGATTACTTCATTGCCGATAATATAATGGGAGAGATAATGCACATTGTCAATAGCCACATTATCACCAAAGTCGCAACTGATAATGGTACTGTTGTATAAACCAACCGGTAATTTTATTGCATGAAACTCTAAGGAGTAGGGTTCTAATTTTCCAATGCGTACCAATCCAAAGAATTTGCAATTCTTCACCAGCTCAGGATTAAATGCATCCGATACCAATAGCTTATTCCAGTTATCAGAGGTGTTTCTGTTGCGAACCAAAACTTCTATTTCAAGTGCGGTAAGTTTGCGGTAGTTGATGCCGCTGCGGTTTTGTTTATTGCGGAGATAGTATTCATCTTTTCCTTTTGGAAGATATTGTGCCGGAATAAAATTGTAACCGATTTCTGAAATGGGTTTCTTTATGATTGGATTCATAATTCTGTTTCTGGTTTATGGTTTGATGTTTCATGTTAGCCTTTGAACGTTAAAAAGAAAAATGAAAGAAGTGCTGTTTCATTATTCAGGATAGATGTGCCTTAACAACTCCCAATAAAGACCCCGAAACTTATTCTACCGTTACACTTTTCGCCAGGTTTCTCGGTTTATCAACATCCAATCCTTTTGCCACGCCAATATAATAGGATAGAAGCTGCAACGGAATTACACTCAGCATGGGTGCAACTATTTCATCAGCTTCGGGAACAATCATTACATCATTGGCCATTGGTGGAATGGTATCATCGTTTTCTGAAATCACTGCAATCACTTTTCCTTTGCGGGCTTTTATTTCCTGGATGTTGCTTACAATTTTTTCATAGTAAGCATCTTTGGTTGCCACAAATACAACAGGTAATGATTCATCAACCAAAGCAATTGGTCCATGTTTCATTTCAGCTGCAGGATATCCTTCTGCATGGATGTATGTAATTTCTTTCAGCTTTAAAGCGCCTTCCAATGCTACAGGAAAATTATAGCCACGGCCCAGATACAAAAAGTCCCGTGCATCTTTATACTTCAACCCAATCTCTTTTACTTTATCTGATTGCTCCAGTAACAGTTTTACTTTTTCAGGAACTTCCTGCAGCTCATTTAATAAATGCATGTAACGCTCATGACTGATGGTTCCTTTTTCAATGGCAATCTTCAATGCAACCATTGTTAATACAGCTAATTGTGCAGTGAACGCTTTTGTACTGGCCACACCAATCTCCGGCCCGGCATGAGTATAAGCGCCTGCATGTGAAAGACGTGCAATGGAACTGCCCACCACATTGACCACACCAAAAATAAATGCACCATGTTCTTTTGCTTTATCAATGGCAACAATGGTATCGGCGGTTTCACCACTTTGTGAAATGGCAATAATCACATCGCCTTTATTAATTACAGGATTGCGATAGCGAAACTCAGAAGCATATTCCACTTCAACCGGAATGCGGCAGAGTTCTTCAAAAATATATTCAGCCACCAATCCTGCATGCCAGCTTGTGCCGCAGGCAATCATTACAATACGCTGTGCATTTTTTAATTGCTCTATATTGTTTTCAACACCGGCCATTGTAATGCGGCCCGTTGTTGCATCTAACCGGCCACGCAAACAATCATGGATCGTATGCGCCTGTTCATTGATTTCTTTGATCATGAAATGTTCATAACCGCCTTTTTCAATGGCTGCTAATTCAAGATCAAGTTTCTGAATAAAAGGAGTGATTTTTTCATTGCCCAGGTTTTTCAGGATCAACTCATCGGCTTTGATGATGGCCAATTCATAATCGTTTACATACACCACTTCTTTGGTGTATTCAATAATGGGCGATGCATCGCTTGCAAGGAAATGTTCGTTCTTTCCAATACCAATTACAAGCGGGCTTCCCTTACGTGCTGCAATCAATGTATCAGGATTTTCTTCATCCAGCATCACAATTACATAAGCGCCTACCACACGTTTCAATGCAATGCGAACGGCTTCTTCTAAAGAACAGTTGTTGTTTGTTTTGATGTCTTCAATAAAATTCAGCAAAACTTCTGTATCCGTATCGCTGTGAAATGTATATCCTTTATTAACCAATTCCTGTTTAATGGAGCCATAGTTTTCAATGATGCCGTTATGAATCATTGCAAGTTTTCCGCTTTTGGAAAGATGCGGATGGGCATTGCGGTCGCTGGGTTCGCCATGTGTTGCCCAGCGGGTGTGACCAATGCCAATGTTTGCCTGCAGGTCTTTGCCAATTACTTCTTCTTCCAGTTCTGCAACTCTTCCTTTCTTTTTATACACTTTCATTCCATGATTCAATAACGCCACTCCGGCGCTGTCGTAACCACGGTATTCCAAACGCTTTAATCCTTTAAGAATGACAGGATAAGCTTCCCTGCTTCCGATATAGGCTACAATTCCACACATATAATTACTGGGTTCTTTTAAGAGTTGTAAAGATGCAAAAATAAGCGGTAGAATGGTAGGGTAGAAATTATACATATTGCCCGGCTGAAACAGTTTTTCATCAGCTTTCACATTTCTTTATTAATCATTTTGGCAATGGCAGCATCTATCCTATAACAAAGGGTAACAAACGAAGAGATTGGCTGATATACAATAAAACAGAAGATCATGAACAACTCAATTCACATCGCCGCCACGCTTGACAAGCCCGAACTGTTAGAGGATTTTGTAGAAAAATTAGCTTGCCGCCGTTATGATATTGGTTATGGCAGTGCAAAAGTTCCTGCAAATACAGAAGCATTGGAAACATCTTCTGCCGATATTTATCTCAGCGGAACCGTTGCAGTTGCTGAACAGAACGAACGGGTGAACATGCCTTTTATTACCAGCTTTTTATTTACCTGTATAAAGGGAATGGATGGTGTTTACAAATTAGCCTGGAGTTCATCACTTTCATAAAAAATTGAATAAATGCATAGATAGAACGCAGATAACGCAGATGATTATGATTTTGGCAGATTAAATCATATTGCATCATAACAATCAGTGCCATCTGCGTTCCATTCTATAATTTTTACTGCAAAGCAGTATTATCTTCCGCCCGGCTTTGTATCTGTTTTCTTCTTCTCGTCTTTCTTTTTGGGATCAATTGCTTTTTTATCTTTATCAGTTAATACTGCCGGTGTTTTTATTTCTTCTTTTTTAGGATCGGGTTTTTTCTCTTCCCTGCCCTCCATAGTTTTAACGGAGGAGGGTTCTTTTTTGGCTTCCTGCAATACTTTTTGTTCTTCAGTTAATTGAGATTCAGGTCCCAGGTTTTGATCAGGTTCCAACTGAAGGTCGCCATAATCAGCCGAAGTGCCATTACCTGCATCCGGATTTTCAGCATCGGGTTCATTACGGTATTTGTCAGCAAAGTTTTCATAATCCATAAACGTTTCCAGCTTCATACTTTCCGGCTGCACAAATTTTGCATCTTTTGAAATGCCCAATGTTTTATCGGCGTAAACTTTTTCAAAGAAATATCCCCAGATGGGCAAGGCAGTACGGTTACCTTCACCCACCATTTTTAAAAACGGATCATCACAACCAACCCAACCACCAGCCAGCAACTGAGGGTTGTAGCCAATAAACCATGTATCTGTATTATCGTTGGTTGTACCTGTTTTACCTGCTATTTCTCCGGTAAGTCCCATGCCACGCAACCGGCGCCCTGTTCCAATATCCACTACACCCTGCATCATCTTCACCATTGTATAAGCTGCTGCTTCACTCATAACTACTTTTTGTTCGGGAGCAAAGCTTTGCAGAATATTTCCATTACGATCTTCAATACGTGTTATGTAAACGGGTTGTGTGCTCATACCGTTTGTAGGAAACATGGTGTAAGCCTGCAGCATTTCAAATACACTGATGTCGGCACTTCCCAAGGCAATAGAAGGATACGGCGGCATATTACTTTTGATACCTGCGTTTTGTGCAAATGTGATTACACTTTTTACACCAAACTGGTTCATTAAATAAGCCGCACCCGGGTTTTTGGAATAGGCTAAACAGATAGCCATTGGTCCTCCTGTACCGGTAATTATTTTCCCGCCTAAATTAATTGGCCCGTTGGGTAAAGGAGTTTCAGGTGTAAAACCATTTTCAACTGCATACGCATATAAAATTGGTTTGAATGTTGAACCTACCTGGCGTTTGGTATTGATATTAACGTGATCGAATTTAAAATTCTTAAAGTTTACTCCACCCACCCATGCTTTCACTTCTCCTGTGAAAGGATCCATTACCATAAAACCTGTTTGAATAATCATCTTATGATAACGGAGAGAATCAAAAGGTGTCATTACCGTATCTGTTGACCGTTTGGCATTCCATGCAAACACTTTCATTTTCATTTTTGTGTTGAAAGCTTTGCGGATATCTGCTTCGCTCACACCTTCTTCTTCCATTTTTTTCCAGCGATCACTTTCCTTCATGGCTCTCTCCAGAATTTTCTCGTGGCCTTTCCAGATGCTGTTGTCTTTAATCCATGGCAGGGTCCAGTAATTTTTTTGCAGGGCACTCATGTGTTTGGCCACTGCTTCTTCAGCATATAATTGCATGCGGGGGTTGATGGTGGTATAAATCTTCAACCCATCCCTGTAAATATTGTAATTATCGCCATTGCTTTTTTCATGTTCTTTACACCATCTTTTCATCTGGTCTCTCAGCACATCACGGAAATAGGGGGCAAGCCCGGTACTTTCATCAAGCTTTTTATAGTTCAGCCGAATGGGAGTATTTTTCAGCCTGTCGGCTTCAGCTTCGTTCACAAAATTATTCCGCACCATATCATTGATCACTGCATTGCGTTTCTGCATGGCACGGGGAGGAAAAATTCTTGGATTGTAAGCGTAAGGCGCATTCACCATTCCCACCAGCAATGCTGCTTCTTCAACAGTAACCAGGGAAGGCTCCTTCTGAAAAAATGTTTTTGATGCGTTGCGTATGCCAAACACATTATCACTGTATTCAACCGTGTTGAGATAAAGTGCAATGATTTCTTCTTTGGTGAAGTTTCGTTCAAGTTTTACAGCAATGATCCACTCCTGAAATTTCTGAATAACCCTTGCCAGTTTGTTTTTTGCCCTTTCCCTGAAGAGGTTTAATGCCAATTGTTGGGTGATGGTACTTCCGCCGCCATCGGTACCAAGTTTTGAAATGGCTCTTGCCAAAGCTCTGCCATCAATACCTGAATGTTCATAAAAACGTTCATCTTCAGCAGCAATCAAAGCATTCACAATATTTTTTGAAATGTCTTTATATTCTACGTTGGTTCTGTCTTCCAGGTAAAATTTACCCATCAGTGTTCCATCTGAAGCAATAACCTCACTGGCTAAAGAAGCGGATGGGTTTTCCAGCTCTTCCAGCGAAGGCATTTTTCCAAAAACTCCAAAATTGGCAAGTATTATTATGAGCAAAATACTTCCCGCCCCAATAAAAAATGCCCGCCACAAATATTTAACTGATGTACGCATAATGTATGAATGAATGAGATCAGTGCAAATTCAATACCAGACAAATCTAAAACAATTCAGGCAGTGGAATTAAACAAGAATTCTTAAAATTTATCCTTGATATACTGGCGGATAAACATTTTATATTCTTCCATGTTTTTCCTGATTTTGAGCGTTTCCAGGTTGCGGATGGAGATGATGATGAAATTATATTTATCAGCAGGGAGCCAGGGTACAATTTGTTTTGCATTTTTCTTCAGTTCTTCCATATAACTGAGTGTGGCTGTTACTTCGGTAAAAGCACCAAGGTGCATAAAGCTCAGGTCT
Organism: uncultured Chitinophagaceae bacterium; assembly: GCA_947085245.1. GTDB lineage: Bacteria > Bacteroidota > Bacteroidia > Chitinophagales > Chitinophagaceae > Lacibacter. Next base: position 12,223 of record CAMTVU010000062.1, read on the forward strand.
TTGTCTCCTTCAAACAAATGAATGGCAATGCCCTCACCGCTGTGATTAGTTGAATTATAACGTTGAAATGCATTTTTTGACTCTGAGATGTAAATCGGATCCACTTCATCAAAATACATCAGTACTGCATAAGGTTCATTGGCAGTATAGATATAGGCTGTTTCAAACTTCACATCTTTAACGGGCTTGATCCTTGTGGTATCTGTTCCGGGTTTGTTACCAATGGTGATCTTACCTGCATTGTTCCGTTCTTCTTTTTCATTGCCAACTTTCTGCACGGGTGCTTTGGGTTTTGTAATGTTGGCATCATTCTGTACCGGCTTATTTGTAATGCCGATTTTATTGGTTGAATCTCTCTGCACCTGCTGATTGATCTTATTTACTTTCGGGCCTTCATCAAATGGAATGTAAAGACTGTCTTCCGTTTGGCGAACAATATCAGTATTGGTGAGATAATCTTCTATCTCTGCTCTCCTGTTCAACACCTCTTTCAGTACCGCAGCTTTTTCGGCCATGGGTGTGCCTGGAAAACTGCTTTCAATATTTGTAAGTGTTACAATGGCAACACTGTCATTTTTTTGTTGGATGTGATAAAGGGATTCAATGTAAAGCAGCTGTGGCGTCCAGTAGGTTTTGCCATAAGTTGAATCTGCAATTTTCTTTTGTACCAATGCGTCATCAAACTTTCCTTCAATAAACAGGTTGTAAATGTTTTCATAAGCAATGGTCTTTACATCCTTTGTTGCAGGTTTTGGATTCTTTGCTTCGTTGATCTTTTGTACAAACTCACCGCCGGGATATTTTTGATGCAATTGGTTGAGGAAGAAAGCGGCTTTTTCTTTGTTACCTGCTTTGTTGAAACAGTAATACAACTCAAACAATGTTTCCTGTTCTTTTTCATAATTTGAAAAGCGTTTCCATATCTCTTCAAACACAGCAGCAGCCTGTGCATAATCTTCCAGTTGATTTTTATAAATCTGTCCCTGTTCAAATAAAGCAGCCAGGATTTTTTTATTTGATTCAATCAATTGTTCTTCTGTAATGGGTAAATTCTTTTTTAAACCATCTGCACTCAGCTCTTCTTCAGGAATATTGTTGGCATCAGCAACATCAGTTGCAACAGCATTGTTTTGTTTTTGTGTTTGGCCAACCATTGCATCAACCACCGATTGCCTGCGCCAGTTATCAATATTCGGCCGGTTGCCCCATCTTGCTTTAAACTCACTGAAGCCTTTTGCTTTTTGAGAAACATTGTAAAAATACCAGTTGCTTCCGCTGCCTGTATTGGTAAAGATGGGGGTGTTTTGATCAGTGGTTCCTGTAAGAACAGCAGGGTTATAATTCGCTTCTTCTTTCAATCCTCTTTGCCTGCGTAATTTTCTTGCCAATGCTTTGAGGTAAGCATCCATTTCTTTCTCCGGCATTTTTGCAATGGCCTGTAAACTGTCCTGTTGTTTTACAATATTGATTTGCTTCACTAATTCTTTCAACATCTGCTGCCTTACCTGTAATTGCATACTTTCATTGGCAATGGCAGGGTCAAGATAGTTTACACTATCCAATGAATTAGACGCAAGCGTATAATCTCTTTGAGCATAAGCCAGTTCAGCAAGTTTTATAAATGCTTTGTTCTTTGTTGATTGATTTTCGGTTGTGTATGTAACACTTTTCTGCAGCAGTGTTTTTGCCTGTGTTGTATCGCCCTGCTGCAAAGCCATGCCTGCTGCTGCGTAGTACAATATATCTTCAAAACCATCAAAGCGTTCTTTCTTTGAAAGCCGCAACAGGTCGGCCAGTGTTTCTTCAATGGAATTGCCGCCTTCTTTCTTTACCAGCTGAGCTTCATAAATACGTGCATGAATGTAAAGAACGGGATCGGTAGTATGGGCTTTTGCTTTGTTGAAATAAACAGATGCGGAGGCTGGCTCATTGATCTTTGCGTACAATTGTGCAAGCAGGTATTCCCAGCGTGCCAGTTCTGTTTTATCTTTTGCGTTGGGCAATGCTCTTTGTAAATAAAAGGCTGTACTGCCCCATTGTTGCTGCCTGTAAAAAACATAAGCCTGCACTTCATCCAATTGTGTATGCAGCCGTTTTGGAAAAAGGAGATCTTTGCGCAACAGGTTGATTAAACTGTAAGCTTCTGCAAACAAACTGTCTTCAGCATACGTTTTCGCTAACCATATCAACGCATCGTTACGGCTGGGTGGCTGGGAAAATGCTTTGCGGAGAACACCGCTTTTTTCTTTTGTGCCAATATTCAGTTCGCCTTTACTTGCACGGTCATTCGATCCCACAACAATAAAATACTGATCCTTGTCTTTTGGAAAAAAGTTATAGTTGATGAATTGAAAAATGCGGTAAGCCGAATCAAACTTGCGCCAGTAGAAATAACTTTTCCCTATGAGCAGGTACATGTTATCAATATAATCGTTGCGCAAATCATGCAACACAATACCTGCCGTTGCTTTGTACATCACTGAATCCAGTTCAAGCGAATCGCCGGCAGTGGTTGTTGTGGAATAATTATAAAAAGGGAGGAGTTGTGTATAATCATCCCGGTGGCTGAGCTTTGCTTTTTCAACAATGGCATTTATTTTGGTAGTAGCGTTGTAATAAAAATTGTAATGGGTAACCATGCCCTGGTACAGCTTGCGGGGAAGTGTAAACTTCTGGTCATCTGTTTTTTCAGCCTCAAGGGTTTTGTTCTCGTATTTTTTCGGTTTTACAAGTGGTAATGTAAAATCGGGTTGAGCCGAAGCAGTGAAACAGCCCAGGAGCAGAAGTAGTAAGATCCATCTTTGTTTTAGTACAGGAATATGCTGCATGCAGGCTGTGGGTAGTTTTTCTTATTAACTCAATACGGTCAAAAATATTTTAATTCGGGGTAATTTCAGGAAGAATTTATTTTTAAAGCCTCATAAACAGTAAATTTAAGGCTCATTTTAAGTATGGCAAGATTAATTGATGCAGATAACACGTTGAAACGCTTACGCAACCGCTACCGGTTAGTGGTGATGAATGATGATACGTATGAAGAGGTTGTGACTTTCAAATTGTCACGAATGAGTGTTTATATTACTCTTAGCACCATTTTTGTATTGTTAGTGGGGCTTACGGTGGCGCTCATCACTTTTACCAATCTCAAGTATTATTTACCGGGGTATGGTACGCAGAGCCAGCGCAAAGAACTGATGCTCTATAAAACAAAAATAGATTCGCTTGAAAAAGCAAGCATACAAAAGGATGCTTATCTTGAGAACCTTAAAAAAGTGTTGTCGGGAGATGTAAAGACAACGATTGATACCGCTACCTTAAAAATACCTGAAGTTGAAAAGTCAACACAATAAATCAATTGTATATGTTTCAAAACAAATCCAATTCCTCCGGGAAAGAAAATTCAACAGGTTTGGCAACCATCGTTGCCGCAGGTACAGAAATTCGTGGAAATATTGAAAGCAAAGGCGACATCAGGGTTGATGGAACCCTGGTGGGGAATCTTTCCACTTCATCAAAAGTATTGGTGGGTCCATCAGGAAAAATTACCGGTGATGTAGCTGCACAACAGGCCGATATACTTGGTAATATCAACGGCACATTAAAAGTAGCAGATCTGTTATACCTCAAGGGAAATTGCCAGGTGAATGGAAATATTTATGCCGGGCAGTTGCAGGTAGATGCAAGCGCTTCTTTTAATGGTGAATGCCACATGGGTACCGCTGCAGTTTCAAGCACTTCATTGGCAAACGTAGTGGGGATCAATAAAGAATCCATGAATGCAGCCGCCAACGACCAATAAACCCAAAAAAGAAACCCGATCCAACTCATCTTACCTGATGCAATATGCAGGACTGGCTACCCAGTTGCTCATTGCATTGGGCTTAGCTGTATTTTTAGGGCTGAAGGCAGATAAATGGCTGCAACTACCTTTTCCTTTACTGGGATGGCTGGTTCCGCTGCTGGTTTTAATTGCCATGTTTTATCGCATACTCAAAGACACATCAAAGAAACCATGACAAAAGAAAACCGTAAACTTTTTCAGCCAATCATTTTTTTGGGTGTTATACTTCAATGTTTTTTTATTCTTGGTAAAAGCTGGCTGGCAAAGTATGGTATTGATCAGGGAGTGTTGATTCTTGGTAATTTTATTCTGTTCCTTGTATCGCTTGCCTCATTATACTTCCTGGTGTCAGGGTTTCTCCATAAAAATGTGCAGGTGTTTTTCAGGAGTGTATACGGTTCACTTATGATTAAAATGTTTGTATGTGCAGCTGCTGTTGTTATTTACGCACTGGCCAACAGAGCCACATTGAATAAACCCGCCCTTTACATTTGTATGGCTTTGTATTTTGTATATTCATTTATTGAAGTACGTCAGATCTTCCGGTTGCTGAAGCAGAAGAAAAACAACAATGAGTAAACAGGAAGTTCCCTTACATGCCCTGCAGCAATACTTACCTGATGGTTCACTGGAACCTGTGCTGCAATACCTGCACCAGTATAAAATTCATTTGACTATTACCCGTGAACGGAATACCATCTTAGGCGATTACCGTCATGCCATCAATCAAAAAAATCACCGCATCAGTGTGAATGGTAATCTCAACAAATATGCATTCCTTGTTACACTGCTGCATGAAGTGGCCCACCTGCTGGCCTTTGAAAATTTTGGTCACCGCATTGCCCCGCATGGAAAAGAATGGAAAAATGAATACAGTAAGATCCTTGCATTGTTCCTGTTAAAGAAAATTTTTCCTGCTGATATTGAAAAGGCATTACTGAAGTCCTTACAAAATCCATCGGCCACCAGTTGCGGTGAAGAACATTTAATGCGTGTGCTGAAAAATTATGATGTAAGAAAAGATGGAATTTTATTAATCGAACAATTAAAAGACGGGCAGTTGTTCAAACTCAAAGATGGCCGTGTTTTTAAAAAAGCGGAGAAGCTGCGGAAACGTCACAAAGCAATTGATGTAAAGAGTGGCGCTTTGTATTTGTTTAGCGGGGTGTATGAGGTGGAAATGATGAGTAATGAATAATCAGTGATGAGTTTTGCCTCCGATTATCACAGATGAAGAAGAATTATTTTAAATACTACAACTTCTTCAACATCCACCTGTCGCATCCAAAATGGCCACTGTTGCCAAGCGGTCCGTTCAAATAGTTAAAGCCCATCAGTTCATATACTTTCAAAGCCTGCTTCAGTTCGGGCATGGTTTCTAAATAGCAATGCCCATATCCGTTTTGCTTTGCCCAGTTGAGACAATGTTCAATTAGTAATTTACCCAACCCTTTTCCTCTTGCATTTTTGTGTAAGTACATTTTCACCAGTTCACAGGTGCCAGAGGGTAAACCTGCTGTTGGAAAAATACCGCCACCGCCCAGCAATACTCCATTTTCTTCAGCAACAAAATAAGCACTTCCCTTTGTTTGAAAGAGTTCATACAAAGCATCGGTTGTTGTATCATAAAATACAGTGCCGGGTTTGTTGGCGCCAAACTCAGCCAATGCATTGCGGATGATGGTTGCCAATGCCGCATTATCTTTTTGTTCAATGGGCCTGATGGAAATGGGTGAAGTCATGTTCAAATCTAAAATAAAAACAGCTCCCCGCAAAAGCGAAGGAGCTGTAACCATTATTCGTATGAAAAAGAATCAGCGTTTTTGTAACTGTCCTCTTATTTCACCACCGGGATATACACTTGTATGAAGATTAACGTAATAATTACCTGTCTTCAGGTCATTTTCCTGATCAGCAGTAAGCGGGGGCGAAACATACAAAAAAGCACTTGGCTGCGGTGGCCCAAAGTTGAAAACAACAGAACCGTTTACACCGGGGGGCGCTTTATGAATATGCCATGCAGTTAAAGCCGCTTTCAGGTTATAATAGTTGATCCTGAGGCTCAGCACTTTTGTATCGTTATTAAAGATACCAATGGCATCACCATAACCATCCGAAGCCCTGGCAGGAACTTCGTTGGAAGGAAGCAGAACAGCCTGGTAAGGAGTGTTGTTTAAAACCTGTTCTTTTGTGCAGGAAGCAAAAATAAAAACAAGGGATGTAACTAAAGCGGAGTACATTATTTTTCTCATATACAGTTTTTTATACTACTACGCTTATTGCTCAGGCAACATAACTTTCTTTCAATACTTGCTTTTACGCATGTTCTGTAAAATAATTTGTTGCATAAGCTGCGTAGTACGAAGTAAAACTAAAAAAAAAGGCTTCCCATGCAAATTGTAAACTGCTGAACAGGCATTTTTTATGTTTGAAGCGGAAGGCTCTCACCTGTTAATAATCATCTTCAGCACTGTGTTTACCACCGCCAAACACAATACCAATTTTCAGTCCCAGATAATTGTTATTGATCAAACCTGTTTTGCCAATAAAATTATATTCCACTGCTGCCCGTATATGCCATATCTCTGCACCTGCTCTTAGCAAGCCTCCAAATTTTGTTTCGGAAGGTATGGAAATGGAGCCACCGTTATTAGTGGTTCCTTCAATGCCTAATAAATTATAAATGCCTGCGCCGCCGCCAATGAAAGGTCTTACCGTGCGATTGGTAAAATAGTAATCGGCAGTTCCAAGAAAAGAAAGACTGAGTCCTGCTTCTCCGTTAGCAGAAAATTCTGTACCGTTCCTGTCCACATTTCCTCTTGCCATGGCAGTAGCTTCGCTGCGGATACCAACAGATAATTTGTCAATTACATTATATTTTGGTTCAACGTAAAGCAGCACACCCGCTTTACTTCCTTTTCCCTGCGGACGGGCATGCCCCATGCCTGCATCTACTTTGAAAGGTTTGTAATGACGAACTACTTCAAACTTTTCCTGTGCAAATAATGATAAGGAGAGTGTAAGTGTAAGGAACGTAAGACAGATTTTTGTGAGGATTGATTTCATTTGTTTCAGGATGAATTATTTTGAATATTGCTGTTACAATTTCAATGAACGTGCCATGCTGCAATTATCATGGATTGAAAATCATAAAAGAATCATAAGGATAAAGACGAACGCCATACGTTTTTTTGTATGGCGTTCTCAAAATTTATGTATCTATTGAATTGATTATGCTACTGCCTTCTTCACTAACTCTGCTGCTTCGCTTAACTGGATGGCGCTTTGAACTTTCAGTCCGCTTTCATCAATCAGTTTCTTGGCTTCTTCAGCATTGGTGCCCTGCAGGCGAACAATGATAGGTACATTAATATCGCCAATACTGTTGTAAGCTTCAATAACCCCGGCAGCTACACGATCACAACGTACAATACCACCAAAAATGTTGATGAGGATTGCTTTTACGCTGGGGTCTTTTAAAATAATTTTGAAACCGGCTTCCACAGTTTGTGCATTGGCAGTACCGCCCACATCTAAGAAGTTGGCCGGTTGGCCGCCGCTGAGCTGAATCATATCCATCGTTGCCATGGCCAGGCCTGCACCGTTCACCATACAACCCACATTGCCATCCAATTTAATAAAGTTGAGGTTATGATTGCCGGCTTCCACTTCTGTAGGATCTTCTTCCGTAACATCACGCATGCTTGCAATTTCAGGATGACGCATGAGTGCGTTATCATCAATATTCATCTTACAGTCAACTGCAATTATTTTATTATCGGCTGCTTTAAACAGCGGATTAATTTCCAGCATGCCGCAATCCAAACCTACATACGCATTGTACAGGTTGGTTACAAATTTTACACAGTTCTTAAACGCTTCGCCACTCAAACCAAGATTAAAGGCAATCTTTCTTGCCTGGAAACCCTGTAAGCCGCCGGAAGGATGAACCCATTCTTTAAATATTTTTTCAGGAGTGTTGTGTGCCACATCTTCAATGTTCATACCGCCTTCGGTACTGTACATAATCACATTTTGTTTTTTTGTACGGTCTAATAAAATAGACAAATAAAATTCTTTACGTTCGGTAGCCCCGTCGTAATACATATCCTGTGCTATCAAAATTTTATTCACCACTTTGCCTGCAGGCCCCGTTTGAATGGTTACTAATGTACCACCCAAAATACCTTTTGCAAACTCAATTACCTGGTCTAAATTTTTTGCAACCTTCACACCGTTAATGCCGGTTTCTTTCACCGTTCCTTTACCACGGCCACCTGCATGGATCTGTGCTTTTACTACGGCAAAACTGCTGCCGCTTTGGTTCTTGATCTGGCGGTAGGCATCTTCTGCATCGTGTACGGTACTGCAGGCAAAGCCTTCCTGCACGGGTACGTTGTATTTTTTCAGTAACTCTTTGGCCTGGTATTCATGAAGATTCATAGTACAAAAAAATTTTGGCGAAGATAAGCGAAAGACGATTATGGTTTGAAATTTGCGATGGGATGTTTTTGTTACCGGCTTTTGTATTTCATAGCCCGCCCGAACGTACCTTTTATAAAGCAAATTTTATTTTATCAACGTTTGGTACGGGCGGGCATCGTCTGTTGCACTTGCCACGCAAGGAAGTGGCTGCGTGGTCGCAATCCGTTCATCGTTCTGTATTTCTATTGAGCATTTCATATCGTCCATTTATAAGCAGGCTTAAGGTTATTTATAAATCACCTCTATCAAATTGTTTCCTGTGAAAGAGATTTTTAAATGAAAGCTTTCAAGTTAATTAAGGTTCATATAAACATCTCAGCCATCGCATCACATTGTTCATAAGCAGCGGCTAAATATTTATTTCTTTGCACACTTCCCTGGCCGCTGAAATCCGTTGCGATACGGTTCGTATTACACAAGGGCGCTTTGATGTAAAATATTAATCAACAACTTTTTAAAAAAATGTCAAAATGTATAAATCGGTATAAGTATTGCACCTGTTTTGTGTTTTTATGCATTTGAACACGCATAAGTTTATTCCATCAGCAATATTTATTATTTCAAAAAAAATACGTTTTGTTTTTACAAAACCTATGCTTACATTTATACCAACCTTCTTATATGACCTATGCACCAGTACATATTACCCCCCCCTGCAAAAGCCGCACTCCGGTTTAAGCCCACCAGTGTACTTTTATTTTCCTGCAATAGTGTTATTCAAAAAAAGTATCAAAAAAAATGTTATGAAACATACTGTAAACGTATTGCTGTTATGTATCATGTTTTTTGCCTCGGCATTAAAATGTAAAAAAAACCCGCCACCTCTTGTAATTGATAACACTGAAAAATTACCACCCGCCACACAGGAAGGAAAAAACACCTGTGGCTTTTTATTAAATGGAAAGGTTTGGGTGCCTAAGGGAAGCTCAGGATTAAATTCTAAAATGAGTTGGTACTATGATGCTACGTTAAACGGAGGAACATTTAATTTAAGATGTGCTAGATATGTTGCAAATGAAAACGTTACCACTTTTACGATTGCAATGAATCAATTTAATACTACAGGTCTTTATAAATTGAATAATATTGAATCAAGGGTATCAATATTTACAAACAGTGATGTTGGCTGTATGTATTTTTGGGATGATACTATTTCAAATCATAATTCATTTGTTAACGTTACAAAATTTGATACACAAAACCGGATCATTGCAGGAAATTTTGAAGTAACTCATTATAAGCCCGGTTGTGATACTGTTCGTATTACACAGGGGCGCTTTGATGTAAAATATTAACCAACAACTTTTAAAAAATTACTTATGAGAAATAAATTGATTTAGATGACATCCTATGAGTTAATCTTATAAAACAAAAAAATATGAAACATAAAATACTATCTCTTGTATGGCTGATGTTCATTACCACCATTTTAAGTAGCAGCTGTAAAAAAAATAAAATCTCAGAAATTGATAAGCTACCGCCAGCCACACAAACCGGAGTTAAAACCTTTGGCTGCCTTGTAAATGGCAAAGCATGGATACCGGATAACGGATGTGCTTTATTGTGCCCAAGCTCTTTGAAGTTTTATTATGATAATATTAATGGTGGTCAGTTTTCAACAAAAACTGAGTTAACTATAAATGGCAGGAAGGAATATATAAATTTCGGATTTGATTCATGTAATAAAATCGGGGAATACATTTTTAGTACAGGAATGCCAGGCAGATCCTTTGCGTATAATGATTACAATAAACCAAATTGTCAAACTTTATTTAGTAATGATACCGGAACAGCAATTAGCGGTTATTTTAATATTACCCGATTTGATTTGCCAAACGGTATTATCTCAGGAACCTTTGAAATTACATTATCTAAACAGGGTTGCGAAACCATTAATATAACCAATGGCCGATTCGATGCCAAATTATAAACCAAAATAAAACAAAAACATGAAACATCTCTTCAAGATGTTAGTAATCGCCGTATTACTAACCAGTAAAGCCTTTGCCCAAACCGATCCTGTACGTACCGAACTGGATCACATTTTTCAGTACATTCATAAAAGCCAGGTGCCCAGTGGCTATTTAGATGAATACGGGCCACAGTTTGCCGAGAAAAAATGGTACAAAGATGTATGCTTATGATTTTCGTCATTCTTTTTGCAAAAACTATTCCTGATTTTTAACAACAGTATAAAATGAAAACATCATGAAACATAAAATAATACTCCTTGTGTGGCTTATTATTAATACTACA
>CAMTVU010000063.1:0-27132 GCA_947085245.1 uncultured Chitinophagaceae bacterium
ATGCAAGTGTTGATTGAGCAGGATTGGGAAACAGTTGAATGAGTTTAGAACGATTAGTGAGATCATTCACATTGGTTGTTGAACATGCAGATAACAACGTTATTGTAGCTGAGTCAATTGCATATTCTTCAAAGCTTGCAGTACTTGTATCAATCACTTGTTTTATGCGGTAGCTCACAGTGCCTGCCGGGCTGTTGCCAAGTACATCAACATATTGGTAATTACGATTGGCGAAAGAAGAACCCGTTGATGCGATTGTTTTAATTTTTGCATAAACAGTTTCGCCGGGAAGTTTTCGTTCAATATCATAACGCATGGTTGAAAGATCTTTGCTGTTCCAGTTTATGGTTGCCGAACAAGTATTCACCGATGCATTCATGGCAGATATATCACCCAATAAAAAACCAACAGCTTTTTTCATGTTGGGCAAACCATAACCATATTGTTCATGCGGCAATGTAAAACGATCGCTGCTTTTGCGAAGTGTTGTAATGATCTTCCAATTATTGAATTCGGGAAACAATTGCCACAAGCTTGTTGCAAGGCCTGCCATGTTAGGACACGAGAATGAAGTTCCGTTACCACTGCCAACTGTACCGCTTGTTGTGGAAACAGTTGTTCCTTGTCCAACAGAAACTACATCAGGTTTTATTTGTCCATCACTTGTTGGGCCAAAGCTGGAGAAGGCGGCAATTACACCGCTGCCATTAACTGCGCCTACTGTTAATACACTGTCTCCATCAGCAGGGGCGCCAATGTAATGCCATGCACCTGAACCGGAATTACCGGCACTGATAACAACCAGCATTCCTTTTTTTGCAGCAAGATCAGCCATACGTGAAATAACAGTTGTATTACCATTCATATTGGCATAAGTATGATTGAAAGCGGGGTCATCATACGTTGTATAACCAAGTGAGGAGGAAATAACATCTGTACCTGCACTGTCGGCATACTCAGCGCCAAGCGCCCAATTGTATTCTTCAATGATCTGTTCAGTGGGGGCATCTTCTGTTCTCAATAAAAAATAGTTGGCTTCAGGACAGGAGCCAACAAAAGTTCCCGGGATATATGCGCCAACTGTTGAGAAGGACTGCATGCCGTGGGCATTGTCTTCATTTACACTTGCATTGTTTTGCACAAAATCCCAAGTACCCAAAAATTGATTTCTTACACGTGCACTGTCAAAAAAGCGGTTGGTAGCATAACCAAAAAAACCGGCATCTAAAAATGCCATGATCATACCCTGACCTCTTGCGCCAATATTATGCAGGAACTCGCCTTTGTGAATTTTTACCTGGTTGGAAGAAGATCCATAGTTAAATGTATCTGCCAACAGCTGTTCAACACGATTGTTTATAATAACTGAAGGTGAAGATGGCAGTGGAGCAAATTTATCAGGAAGAATATTCGTGTTCTTTTGCAGTGCAACATCTGCAATTGATTTCACAAAAGGAAATGAATTAATTTTTGTGATTGCATTACCATCGCTTGTTTGAATGATTACCGCATTCAACCATCTTGAACGGCCAAGCAATGTAACTGCACCTGCTTGCACCACACTGTCAATATATCTTGAAACAATTGGAAGATCAGTACTATCAACTGCAATGCTATACCTTGTTCTGCGCTCAACAGAACGGGTAGATAAATAAGCTGACGGGTTACTTAACGAATATGTAGTTTCATTCTTATCAGTAAAGAAAACTACTCTTTTGGTGAACTGGCTTTTAACTTCAGTGAGAAAAGAAAGTATAAAACAAAACAGAAGAAAAAGTTTTTGCATGGCTTTTATTGAATGGCCAAAATAGAATTTAGTTTCTGCCGATCATCCACATCTTTACTCCAAATCCAATCCTAACAGGATCATACGTAGTAACAACGTTTGGAGGTACGCCGCTTGTACGGGGGCGGGGTTGGTTTTCCCACAATTCAAATTGCCTGTAAACCAATCCGATATTCTTAGCATATTTTTCAAGTGAAAGTTCACGGGATGCAAAAGCAGTATCGGATTTGATAGGAACATTTTCAGAAGCATCTATATGAGTAACAGTTGTTACATCATTAATATCGGCACTGCCAATACGTTCTTTTTGATTTACTGTTTCATAAGTAAATTCCCACAAACTCATGTTGCCATCTATACTAATGGGAAATTCGGGATTGTAAGGCCGATCAGGGAGATATGAATTTCCTTTCCAGGTAAATCCTTCTTTCACCGGCAAATGAATTTTGATGACACGAAGGTTGTTTTCATTTACTTCTAATTGTTTGTCAACAGCCGTAATTATGTAAACACCACTTACAACCCACGGACCGGTTCCCAAAGAGTCATTGATATATGTATTTACCAGCCAGGCAGGTCTGTTTTGATTATCCTTTACTTCTTTTTCAATGATGTGGCGAAACTGGTATCTGTGAATCTCAGTGGTTTTACCTGAATTTACAAAAACCAATGAGTCAACACGGTAAGTAATGTATTTGCCAATTTTAAGAGGTGCAATTTCTTCCAGTGTAATTGTTTCAAGGGTTTCAGTTTTTTTGCAGGCACTGAAGAAAATAAGCATGGCAAATGCAAAGAAGGCTTTTCTCATGAGAACGGTTTGGGCAGTACTGAATTTCATTACGGCTAAGTTAGTTAATGATTCCGGTTTTTTATACTTGAAAGACTCAATATAAGAGATTAACGCTGCACACAAAAAGCTGAGCAGGATTGAGCTTATAACGTAATTTTTTACAAATCATTGCTTTCAATAACAGGCTTACGCATGATAATGCCACCACCAATTACATCATCCCCTTCATAAAATACAGCACTTTGGCCAGGGGCAATACCCTTAGCATCTTCATAAAATCTTACACTCACAGTTCCATCTTCGTTGGGGAAGATGTTGGATAATGTGCCCTTGTCTTTATACCTGATCTTGGTAATGGCTTCCATGCGGGATGTGATGATATCGTATTTCAGCAGGTTTATTTTGCCCACTTTCATTTCCATTTTGTTTAGGTCTTCTTCATCGCCCAGCACAACTGTATTTGTTTCGGGAACAATTTCTGTTACAAATACAGGTTTACCGAAAGTAATATCCAATCCTTTTCGCTGGCCAATGGTGTAGAAAGGATAACCTTTATGCCTGCCAAGAATTTTTCCTGATTTATCAACAAAGTTGCCGCCGTTTACTCTTTCTTCCAAACCTTCAACCCTGCGTTTTAAAAAGCCACGGTAATCATTATCGGGCACAAAGCAAATTTCATAACTCTCAGCTTTTTTTGCAAGTTCGGGGTAACCGTAATCCATTGCCATTTGCCTGATCTCTGTTTTGCGATAACCGCCCAAGGGTAATAAAGTTCGGTACAGCAAATCCTGTTGCAAACCCCACAATACATAGCTCTGATCTTTTGTTTCATCCACCCCTTTGCTGATGAAGTAACGGCCATTCTCATGCTGTTGAACTTTTGCATAATGACCGGTTGCAATAAAATCACAGTTCATGGCATCGGCTCTTTTCAGCAAGGCACGCCATTTAATATGTGTATTGCAAAGTACACAAGGGTTGGGGGTGCGGCCATTCAGATATTCATCAACGAAATTATCAATTACAAAATCTCCAAACTCATCCCTGATGTCGAGGATATAATGCGGAAACCCATGCTGTACCGCAGCTGCACGGGCATCGTTAAAACTGTCTAAGTTGCAACAGCCGGTTTCTTTTTTGCCCTTTGCGCCTGTTCCGCTGCTGGCATAATCCCATGTTTTCATGGTAATGCCCACCACTTCATAACCTTCATGATGCAACATGAGAGCCGTAACGGTACTGTCAATACCGCCACTCATTGCTACTAAAACTTTTCCTTTACGGCTCATGGTTCAAAATTATTTTTAAACTGCTTGCTGTAAAAAGCAAGCTGCAAATTTAAGATAAATAAGCCGGTTAAAAATACCTTGATAAAGGAGTGGGAATATTCAACTAAAAACCTGTATTTTGTTTTCTTAATTATTATTCAGCACTAAAAATGAAATTATGATCAAGTTACAAGTTATCGGAAACCTCGGAAAGGATTGTGTTACCAACACAGTGAACGGGAAGAATGTTATGAATTTTACAGTTGCACATACTGAAAAATTCAAAGACAGCAGCGGTGCACAGCGTGAAAAAACAATTTGGGTTGATTGTGCTTACTGGAGCGACAGAACAGGTATTGCACCTTACCTTAAAAAAGGAACGCAGGTTTATGTTGAAGGTGCTCCTGAAGTAAGAACTTACACCACGCAGGATGGTAAAAGCGGAGCATCCCTTTCTTTAAGAGTTCAAACGGTACAGTTATTGGGCAGCCGCAGTGCAGAAGGAAATGGCGGTGGTAGTTATAGTGGGGCCGCAGCAGCTCCCCAGGCAATGAATGAGCCACCTGTTGCAAGTGATATTGCAGATGATCTTCCATTTTAAATGATAAGTAATCAAATAAGAGCCTCAACTGATGTTGGGGCTTTTTTTATAAGATACCTTCATCAGCAAAACTGTAATAGCCATCTTCGCTTACAATGATATGGTCAACTACAGTCATATCTAAAAGCTGTGCAGCTTCTTTTATTTTCTTTGTCAATATTTCATCCGCCTTACTTGGCTTCAGGCTTCCCGATGGATGATTGTGACATAATACAATATTCACTGCATTATGTTCCAATGCTTTTTTCAGGATGATGCGGGGATCGGCAACAGTACCTGTTATTCCCCCTTCACTTATGGTTTCAAGATGATTGATTTTGTTAGCTCTGTTCAAAAAAGCTACTGCAAATACTTCGTGTAATTTATCTTTTAACTGTGCCTGGAAAAAGTTGGCAATATCTGCACTTGTTTTTACGTTCTTTTTCAGTGTTTCTACGGCCTGCCTGCGCCTGCCCAGCTCCATTGCAGCAGTAATAGTAATAGCCCTGGCTTCACCAATACCATCTACCTGCATCAACTCTTTAACACTCAGTTTTCCGAAAGCGTTCAAGTTGTCCTGAGCCTTGCTCAGTAAGGCTTTCGCTACATCCACAGCCGATTTGGATTTGGTGCCTGAGCCAATTAAAATGGCAATTAATTCAGAATTGCTGAGTGCTTCTGAACCTTTCAAAAGTAGCTTTTCCCGGGGCCTGTCGTCCAGTGCCCAGTCTTTGATTGTCTTGCGGGTGTCTTGCATGTTTCAAAGTAATACCTTATTTTCACTTATCCAATTATCCATAAAAACCATTAGTTATGTACCCCAACCATCATTCTGTTGGAAGTTTCCTTCGATCTTCTGTATTTACGTTTATCATTTTGGGCAACCTCATTTTTTCAACTGTTTTTATGTTGTCGCTAAGCTTTCATATTGCAAAGCCAAAAGAGGAGGCACAACAAATTGTTGTTGAAAAACAGGCACAGAAAATACCACAGAGTATTGTAACACTTGCCAGGATAAGGTAAGCAGGCTGGCTTTGAAAGCTGAAATCTTACTTTTCAGATTGTTGAAAAGCAGTGAATTGTTTGCCCGAAAGTTAAAATGAAGAACTTATCTTCGCCGCAAATTTTCATTCCCTTTTCAACCTCATGTATGATGAATCCATCAGCCAAGATTTTTTCCGGCACGGCATCCATGTATCTTGCTGAGAAAATTGCAAAGAAATTTGGTATTCCTTTAGGTAAATGTATCACTCAAAAATTCAGTGATGGCGAAATTCAGCCCATGTTTCAGGAAAGTATCCGGGGCGATTTTGTTTTCCTGATTCAGAGTACTTTTTCACCGGCTGAAAACATCCTGGAATTATTGCTGATGATTGACGCTGCAAAAAGAGCATCGGCTTATAAAGTAATTCCTGTTATTCCTTATTTTGGTTATGCACGGCAAGACAGGAAAGATAAACCAAGGGTAGCCATCGGTTCTAAATTAATTGCCAATATGCTGGAAGCAGCCGGTGCCGACAGGGTTATTACCATGGATCTTCATGCAGCACAGATCCAGGGCTATTTTGATATCCCCGTAGATCACCTGGAATCATCCTCTATTTTTATCCCTTACATTGAGAGTTTGAAACTTGAAAACCTTACCTTTGCGGCCCCCGATGTAGGAAGCGCCAACAGGATCAGGGAAATAGCCAGCTATTTTGAAGTGGAAATGGTGATTTGCGATAAACACCGCAAACGTGCCAATGAAATTGCAAGCATGGTGGTGATAGGGGACGTAGTGGACAGAGATATAGTGTTGATTGATGATATCTGTGATACCGGCGGCACATTGGCAAAAGCAGCAGCTCTTTTAAAAGAAAAAGGTGCAAGAAGTGTAAGAGCATTAATTACACATCCTGTATTGAGTGGTAAAGCATACGAAAATATTGAAAACAGTGTGCTGGAAGAATTGGTAGTATGTGATACCATACCACTGAAACAGGAAAGCCCAAAGATTAAAGTGCTCAGCGTATCAGAACTGTTTGCAGTAGCACTTCGCAATGCTTTTGAAAACAAGAGCATTACCAGTTTATTCATCCATTCACAAAGAAGGGATAAGTAAACATAACCAAGTAAACTTTTAAATTAAATAAACAATGAAGACGATTACAATCGAGGGTCACTTGAGGACCGAAAACGGGAAGAAAGCCGCCCGTCAACTTCGCTCTCAGGAAATGGTGCCTGGTGTAATTTACGGAGGCTCTGCAGAAGTTAATTTCTACGCTCCCGCCAAAGCATTTAAAACTTTGGTTTACACACCCGAATTCCAGATTGCTGAAGTGAAAGTAGATGGCAAAAGCTACAGAACCATTTTGAAAGATCTGCAATTTGATAAAGTATCAGATGCTTTAGCTCATGTGGATTTATTGGAACTGGTAGAAGATAAAAAAGTGATTGCTACCATTCCGTTGAAATTTACAGGAATAGCAATTGGTGTAAAAGATGGCGGTAAATTAATTACCAAAATCAAATCATTGAAGGTAAAAACTCTTCCAAAATACCTGAAAGAATCAATTGAAGTGGATTTAACTCCGCTTGAACTGAACGGTAACATCCGTGTGGAAGATGTAAAGATTGATAATATTGAAGTGATGAACTCACCACGTATTCCCATTGCATCGGTTGTTTTAACACGTTTGTTGAAACAAGAGGAAGCGGTAGCCCCTGCTGCCGGAGCAAAAGCCCCTGCTGCTGCAGCTCCTGAGAAAAAGTAAGATTCTCTCAAATCATTCATACGAGGCTGTCTCATAAATAAACTTTTGGAGATTTTATTCGGATCCCTGATGGAGAACCGAAGTCGTTTAAGCAAATCTCAGGAGCTTTATTTATTTATCAGACAGCCTCTTTTATTTAAGAAACATTTTTTCCCCAAATGGAAAAACTATTTAGTCCAATAGCGCCTTTCAAAATTTCATACTTGTATCCCGCTTTTCGGGACAGGTAATACCATCCCAAGTAAATGATTGAACTAAAATTTATTTCAAAGCGGTATTAGTTATTGATATTTGTGTACTATGAAGTTTTTAATAGTTGGACTGGGAAATATGAGTACCGAGTATGCCCACACCCGTCATAACATTGGTTTTGATGTAGTAGGTGCTTTGGCTGCAAAGCATAAAGCTGCTTTTAAAACTGATCGCCTGGCTGCCGTTGCCGAGCTGAAGATAAAAGGCAAAACGCTTATCTGCATCTTGCCATCAACGTTTATGAACTTAAGTGGCAAGGCAGTGAAATACTGGATGGATAAAGAAAAGATAAGTATTGAGCATTTACTGGTAGTGGTTGATGAACTGGCAATTCCCCTATCAAAACTCCGGTTACGTCCCGGTGGTAGTGATGCCGGACATAATGGATTGAAAAGTATTCACGAACACCTGCAAACCACTGCCTATCCCCGTTTACGTTTTGGCATTGGTAATAATTATCCAAAAGGTATGCAGGTAGAGTATGTACTTGGCCGCTGGACTGCTGAGGAAGTACCTTTGGTAAAAAAGAAAATTGATGCAAGTGTGGAAGTAATTGAAAGCTTTGTGTTAAGCGGTATTGAACTAACGATGAATAGGGCAAACAAAATTGAAATAACACTTTAAATTTCAATTTTCTAATATTAACTTCGCCTTCTTACCTGTTGGTGCTGTTTCAGTATCAAAAAATCCTCTGTCCTCTCAAAGACCATCGTAAAACCTGATTCTGAACCAAAAACATTCAACCAATGAAAATCTTTTGCGTAGGTCGTAACTATGTTGACCATGCCAAAGAACTCGGCAGCCCTGTTCCTGAAGAACCGGTTATTTTTCTGAAACCGAAAAGTGCATACCTGCAGCCGCACATGCCTTTTTATTATCCTGAGTTTACAAATGAACTTCACTATGAAGTGGAATTGGTGTTACGTGTTTCAAAGAATGGCAAATACATTCAGGAAAAACATGCAGGCAAATATTACAATGGCATTACTGTGGGAATTGATTTTACTGCAAGAGACCTGCAGCAAAAACTAAAAGAAAACGGACTTCCCTGGGAAATTTCAAAAGCATGGGATAACTCAGCTGCGGTTGGAAAGTTTATTGATATAAAACCCGGCATGAATTTAAACAGCATTAATTTCTGCCTGTACAATAACAAGGAATTGGTGCAGCAGGGAAATTCCGAACAAATGATTTTCAGTTTTGATCAGATAGTAGCTTATATATCACAATTCTTTTCACTCAACATTGGCGACCTGATTTTTACAGGCACCCCGGCAGGTGTGGGTGAGTGTGTGGTAGGCGATCTGTTAGAAGCATTTATTGAAGACGACAGCCTGCTTGAAGTAGAAGTGAAATAATACCAATTGCAATTTCATTTTTTGGCCATGTTTTACACTTTTTAGTGTAAACCTATTTCAGGACAAGACACGTGTAAGGAATTGTGCGAAGGAATTGGTAAATGCCGCCTAAAAAAATGATTGCACTAAAAGGAAGGTCAAAGCGGTATAATACAACTTAAAAAAAACAATATCAGCCATTCTTAAAAGAGAATGGCTTTTTTATTTCAGTTCAATTATTTTGCAGTTCAATTGCTTGCAAATGATGAATCAGGAAATTTTACGAAGAGCTTACCGGCTTATGTGTTATGCCCAACACATGGCAGAAATTTATGAAAGCAATCGTTCTATTTGTAAATATGTACATTCCACTTCCCGTGGGCATGAAGCCATTCAACTGGCTGCTGCGTTTCAATTGAAGAATGTTGATTGGGTGAGCCCTTATTACCGGGATGAAAGTTTGTTGCTTGGGCTTGGATTTCAGCCATACCAATTAATGCTTCAGCTTTTGGCAAAAGCCGATGATCCGTTTACCCGCGGCAGAGAGTATTATTCACATCCCAACTATAAAGGAAACGATAAACCAAACATCATTCATCAAAGCAGTGCAACAGGGATGCAGGTAATTCCTACTACCGGTATTGCGCAGGGACTGAAGTATTTGGCCCACCTAAATCCTCCCAAAGGGAGGACTTCTCTTCCGCACAATACCTCGCCTGATAAACATGTTGAAATAAATAGGGCATTTAAAAGTTCGGAGGACTTAATCCCTCCGCCAACTGGCGGGGGTGGGGGGGCTCCCATAGTGATTTGTTCCTTGGGCGATGCAAGTATTACAGAAGGCGAAGTGAGTGAAGCATTTCAATTTGCTGTATTAAAGAAGTTGCCTGTTATTTATTTAGTGCAGGATAATAACTGGGGCATCAGTGCAAATGCAGAAGAAACAAGAGTGATGGATGCGTATGAATATGCCGGTGGTTTTCCAGGCATGCACCGCATCCGTTGCGATGGAAGTGATTTTATAGAAGCTTATGGCACCATGCAGCATGTGGTGGATTATGTACGGGAACATCAAACACCTTATCTCATCCAAGCTTATGTACCATTGCTCAATCATCATACAAGCGGAGTGCGGAAAGAATTTTACAGAAGTAAAGAAGATATGGAAAAACATTTTGCTGATGATCCTTTTCCCAAACTTCATCAGCAATGTATAAATGCTGGCATCAGTGAAGATGAGTTGATTAAGATAGATGATGATGCAAAGCAATTCATCAGCAATGAATTTAATAAAGCTGTTATTGCAGCAGAACCTGATCCGGCAACAGTTGAGCAGCATGTATTTGTACCAACTCCGGTTACTGAAGAAACAGGTGAACGCTCACCTGCCGGTAATGAAAAAATATTGATGGTGGATGCTGCTTTGTTTGCTATCCGTGAACTGATGGAAGATTTTCCCGAAGCATTGTTGTACGGGCAGGATGTAGGAAGAAGGTTGGGCGGTGTGTTTCGTGAAGCTGCAACACTGGCCGAACAGTTTGGTGATCATCGTGTATTCAACACTGCCATTCAGGAAGCATATATCATTGGTTCAACTGTTGGCATGAGTGCGGTTGGTGTAAAACCGATTGTAGAAGTTCAGTTTGCCGATTATATTTATCCGGGGCTGAATCAACTTGTAACTGAAATTTCCAAATCATCTTATTTGAGTTGCGGTAAGTTTCCCGTGCAAACGTTGATACGTGTACCGGTTGGTGCTTATGGCGGCGGTGGTCCTTATCATAGTGGGAGTATTGAAACAACATTGCTGAGCATTAAAGGAATTAAAGTAGTGTATCCTTCCAACGCTGCAGATATGAAAGGGTTGATGAAAGCTGCTTTTCTTGATCCCAACCCGGTTGTAATGCTGGAGCATAAAGGTTTGTACTGGAGCAAAGTGCCGGGCACTGAAGATGCAAAATCCATTGAGCCATCAAGAGATTATATATTGCCATTGGGCAAAGCAACGGTTGTATTGAAAGCTGATGAAGAGTTGGTTGATGATGGAGAGAGTTGTTGCATCATTACGTATGGCATGGGTGTGTATTGGGCCAAAGCAGCAGCAAGGTCCTTTGATGGTGCAGTAGAGATTGTTGACTTAAGAACTTTATTTCCGCTGGATGAAGAATTCATTTTTAATACCGTGAAAAAGCATGGCAGGTGTTTGGTGTTAACGGAAGAACAACAGAATAATTCATTTGCTGAAGCATTGGCGCATCGTATTCATTACAATTGTTTTCAGTGGATGGATGCACCGGTAGAAGTATTGGGTGCTTTAAACTTACCGGCTGTGCCCATGAATCTGTTTTTGGAAGCGGCCATGTTACCAAACGCAAAAAAAGTTACTGAACGTTTAGTGAAATTATTTAATGCCTGATGAGGAGCGAAGCTTTCCTGCATATTTCATCAATCGTTTCTTTGCTGATGGATGTAATTGGAATCAGTGGTTTTGCTTCATACTCATTGATCTGGTATTGCCACCAGCCTACATCATGCCACTCATCAAGTTTATAACCGATCTTTTTAAAAGTTGTTAAATACCGGAACCCAAATTTTTCATGAAAGGCAACGCTGTTATTGTTGGGTAAAGTGATCAAAGCATAAGCATTTACATAACCCTGTAATTTCAAAAGATCAAACAAAGCATTGTATAAAGCCAGTGCAATATTTTGTCCGTAAAAATTGGTGTGCAGATAAACAGAAGGTTCAATACACCACTGGTATCCTTTTCGTTCACGGTGTTTACCTGCATACGCATAACCCGCAATTTTTCCATTTACCTCAGCCACAAGCCAGGGCCTTTCTGCCAAAGTAGTTTCAATTCTTTGTTGAAATTCTGCAAGTGCAGGCACTTCTGTTTCCTGGGTAATTCCTGAGTGTAAAATAAACGGAGTGTATATTTCCAGAAAAGCTTCTGCATCATTTATGGTTGCCGGGCGAATCATCATACATAAAAATACAAAGCCCTCGAAAGAGGACTTATATTGTACCGGAGAGCAGACTTGAACTGCCGACCTTCGGGTTATGAATCCGATGCTCTAACCAGCTGAGCTACCCCGGCATTTTGGGGTGCAAAAATAAAGAAATGCATCTAACTGATGAAATCAAATTTCTGTTCTTCCCGGATACACTTTCAGCGCTTCTTCCAAACAATCCATGGCTTTGTTCAATGAATCTAAATTCAATACATAAGCAATGCGTACTTCATGTTTGCCCAGGCCGGGCGTTCCGTAAAAACCGGTTGCAGGTGCAAGCATCACTGTTTGTCCGTTATGTGAAAAGGATTCTAATAACCACTGGCAAAATGTATCGCTGTCATCAATGGGCAATTTAGCCATTGCATAAAAAGCGCCGCCGGGATTAGGACAAAATACGCCGGGCATTTTATTTAAACGTTTCACCAATAAATTTCTGCGGGAAAGATATTCAGCTTTCGGTGCATCAAAATATTCATCCGGTAAATCAACAGCAGCTTCACCAAGGATCTGTGCCAATCCCGGCGGGCTTAATCTTGCCTGTGCAAATTTCATAGCCGCATCATACACCATTTTATTTTTTGTAACAAATGCCCCCAGCCTTGCACCGCAGGCGCTGTATCGTTTGCTGATGGTATCCATCAATACAACATGCTGTTCCAATCCTTCAATATGCAGGGCGCTTACATAGTCGCCATCGTAACAAAATTCACGGTAAGCTTCATCACTGAATAAATAAAGAGTATGCTTTAAGCAAATATCTTTCAGCTTGTACATTTCTTCTTTACTGTACAAGTAACCTGTGGGATTATTGGGGCTGCAGATGATGATTGCTTTTGTTTTAGCAGTAATTACTTTTTCAAATTCTTCAATGGGAGGTAATGCAAATCCATTTTCAATATGTGAAGTAATGGGTACAACTTTTATTCCTGCTGCACATGCAAAGCCATTATAATTTGCATAAAAAGGTTCAGGAATAATTACTTCATCACCGGGATTTAAACAGGCAAAAAAACCAAACATGATGGCTTCGCTTCCCCCCGTTGTAACAAGGATCTGATCATGACTTATATCAATCCCTACTTTTTTATAATACTGTGTGAGTTTACGGCGATAGCTTTCATTGCCTGCGCTGTGGCTGTATTCCAGTACTTTAATATGGGTATTACGAACAGCATCCATAATAGCTGGAGGTGTTTCAATATCGGGCTGACCAATATTGAGATGATACACTTTCGTTCCTCTTTTTTTTGCTGCTTCTGCATAAGGAACTAATTTTCTGATGGGAGAAGCCGGCATTTGTTCGCCCCGTTTGCTGATCGTTAACATGAAAGCAAAGATAGGGGAGGTGATGAAAAGATTTCATGAACACCTGCTTTCAAGTTAGGGAGGGAATGAAAATTCATCTCCAACATCTTCTATTGATGATTGTAATATTTTCTTTAATGGATTGAAGCCGGAGCTTCAATTTATACCGAATATAAGATGTAAATAGTCCAATCAGTTTTCTGTCGGCATAATACCATCTAAGATTTCCACGTAGTCCGTTGGACTACTTAGTAAATCAAGATAGTATTACTCCTGCGAGTGTTCCGAATTCAAGAACCCCGGCTTTCAAGCCGGGGAGGCTGAAAAGAAAAGGAAACGGCTTTAGCCTTGAAGTAGAATCATGACTAAAGCCGCTTAAGTAATTGAGTGAAACCACAACTTGAAAGTTGTAGTTTCACAAATTCATCAAAGATGTTTATTGCTGAACAACACCCGTAATTGTTAATTCCTGTTGCTGATCAATACCTAAAAACTTTACATAAACTTTCTTTGTAAAATTGCCAACAGTTGCCGCATTATACGTTGCAGTAATGGTTCCTGTTTTACCGGGTTTGATAGGTTCTTTGGTGTAATCAGATTTGGTACAGCCGCAACCCGGAGTTACGGTTTCAATCACCAGGTCTTCATCACTTGTATTGGTAAATGTAAATGTTGCTGTAACAGGGTTGCCAACTTTGGGTTGTCCAAGATCAACTGATTCGCTGTTAAACTTAGCCACATCACCTGGTTTTTTTGATTGGCCAATTACTGCAGTAATCAAAAAAAGTGCAAGGAATGATGCAAATACTGACTTCATAAAAAGATATTTTTTTATTGTTGTTTAAATACATTTAATGCCTGGTTGGTAGGGGCCGATTGGTCAGGTGTTTTCCAAACGATCCCCTTTATTGTAAATTGTTTTACTTGTCCTCCATTGTAATAAATGGTAATTGATTTTTCAAACGGTCCTTCAGACGCAGAATTGTAACCAACTTTAATGGTTGTTTTAGCACCTGCTAAAACAGGTTCTTTACTCCACTCCGGAGTAGTACAACCGCAGCTTGCCTGCACCTGTTCAATCTTCAATGTGTCTTTACCAATATTTTCAACGGTAAAATTGTGTGTTACGGGTTTGCCCTGTGGAATTTTTCCAAAATCAAAACTGTTTTCAGAAAGTTTAATGCTTTCGGGTTTGGGTGTGGTTGCGGGTTGGTTGCCATGATCATGGCCATCCTTGGTTTGAGCAATACCTGCAAAGGCAAACAGGCTGCTTAATGCAAAAGTAAAAATGATTTTTTTCATGTGTTTTGAGTTATTTACGGGTTATCAAAAGTAAGTATAAGTACAGACAGTTCATAACCTCAGAAGGTTGCCTTTCACAAATTTTTATAAACGGAAACTTAATGGGAACGGCAGGCGCCCCGGCTGAAAGTTGCATTTTGTTCACAGCCCCGCATTTCTTTTCACCAAAACGACTTACAATTGTTAAGGCGATGCCAAATCATTTATTTTTGTTACATGGAATCAACCACCAAGGACAGCTTGCAGTTGCAACAACTTTCGTTTGATCATTTTAAGCAGGAAGTTTTGCAGGATTATCGCTTTGCGTGCCTGAGCCGTGAGGCTGGTTTGCTGGGCCGCAAGGAAGTACTCACCGGTAAAGCCAAATTCGGAATTTTTGGTGATGGTAAAGAAGTTCCGCAATTAGCCATGGCTAAATTTTTTAAGCCGGGTGATTTTTACAGCGGGTATTACCGTGATCAGACTTTTGCGTTTGCAACAGGCGCCTCCACCATCAAAGAATTTTTTGCACAGCTTTATGCCGATCCTGATGTAAGCCATGATCCGCATAGTGCCGGCCGCCAAATGAACTGTCATTTTGCAACTGCAACTGTAAATGAAGATGGAGAATTTCTTGACCTGGTGAACCGTAAAAATCTCATGGCAGGTATGGCGCCCGTTGCGGCGCAATTGCCAAGGTCGGTTGGTTTGGCATTAGCTTCAAAGCTTTTCAGAAATTCCGGGGTGCTGAAAGATTTTTCTTCTTTATCAAATAATGGCAATGAAGTTTGTTTTGCTACAATTGGTGATGCATCAACCAGTGAAGGTCATTTTTGGGAAACGGTAAATGCAGCAGCAGTACAGCAAATTCCCCTGGCAATTTTTGTGTGGGATGATGGTTATGGAATTTCTGTTCCCAAAAAATTTCAAACAACCAAAGGTTCTGTTTCAGAAGCCCTGAAAGGGTTTCAGAAAAAAGAAGGAACCAACGGCATTGAAATTTATAAAGTAAAAGCATGGGATTATGCAGGTATGTGCGAAGTGTTTGAGGCGGGCATTGAAAAAGTACGTGAAACTCATACACCTGCTTTGTTTCATGTAGAAGAGGTAACACAACCGCAGGGCCATTCTACATCGGGCAGTCATGAACGTTATAAAACAACAGAGCGTTTGCAGTGGGAACGTGAATGGGATTGTATTAAGAAAATGAAAGAATGGGTTCTTGAAAATTCATTGGCATCAGAAGAGGAACTGAATACCATTGAAACAGAAACCAAAGAATTTGTACGCACTGAAAAGAATGCTGCCTCAAATGAATACCAGCAGCCAATTAATGATCAGGTGAAGAAAGTAGCAGATTTATTACAAGATTTAATTTCAGTTTCAACAAATGCTTCTGCTATTCAAACATTAAACCAGGAACTGCAGGCAAACAGAGAACCGTGCCGCAGGGATATAATGAGCGTATTGTACAAAGCTGTTTCACTTACCGGAGGTGCAAATAACAGTGATGCAAAAAAATATTACCAGGAGTTGCTGAAAGAAAGTGAATCGTTATTCAATACTCATTTGTATCATGAAGGTGCAGCCGGTGCCATGAAAGTTACAGAAGTGAAAGCTGAGTTTGCTGATGATGCACCTGTTATGAATGGTTATGAAGTATTGAACCATTACTTTGATGAGTTATTTACAAACAATCCGAAAGTAATAGCCTTTGGTGAAGATCTTGGTTTTATAGGTGATGTTAACCAGGGCTTTGCAGGCTTACAGGCCAAACACGGTGAAACAAGAATTTTTGATACAGGTATTCGTGAATTAACCATCATGGGGCAGGGGATAGGCCTTGCAATGCGGGGGTTACGACCCATTGCCGAGATACAGTATCTTGATTATTTGGTGTATGGGTTGCAGCCATTAACCGATGATGCAGCTACATTACATTTCCGTACAGCAGGCAGGCAATGTGCACCCATCATTGTTCGTACAAGAGGTCATCGTTTAGAAGGCATCTGGCACAGCGGTTCACCCATGGGTATGATCATTAACAGTCTTCGAGGTATGTATGTATGTGTGCCCCGCAATATGGTGCAGGCAGCAGGTATGTACAATACGTTGCTGCAAAGCAATGAACCGGGTTTGATGATTGAATGTTTGAACGGTTATCGTTTAAAAGAAAAACTTCCTTCCAATTTATCCACTTTCACAGTGCCAATGGGTGTTCCCGAAGTGATCAGGCAGGGAACGGATGTTACCATTGTTTCGTATGGTTCTGTACTTCGTATTATTGATGAAGCGGTACAGCAATTGGAGAAACTGGGAACAAGCTGTGAAGTGATAGATGTACAAACTTTACTGCCTTTTGATATTCATCATAGTATTCTTCAGTCGTTAAAGAAAACAAACTGCATTGTATTTATTGATGAAGATGTACCGGGCGGTGCTGCTGCTTATATGTACAATAAAGTAATGGAAGAACAGGGCGGCTACAAATACCTGG
Source organism: uncultured Chitinophagaceae bacterium (assembly GCA_947085245.1). Classification (GTDB taxonomy): domain Bacteria; phylum Bacteroidota; class Bacteroidia; order Chitinophagales; family Chitinophagaceae; genus Lacibacter. Next base: position 16,870 of record CAMTVU010000063.1, read on the forward strand.
ATGTTGCTCCAAGAACAATTACAGGTAAAGCACATCGTCCATCTTACGGAAGCGACGGCGATTATTTCAGCAAACCAAATGCTGAAGAAATAACAGCAGTGATTTTGGAAATGATGAGTGAGTAATGGGTTGTGAGTGGTGAATGGTGAATGGTGAATAATGAGTGGTGAGTTTACACTTTTCATATAGATAACAGTTCGCATATTCTGAATTGAACTTTTTTATAATACTAAGGATTTATGAAGTTGCATTTGTTTCAGGTTGATGCTTTTACTTCCACATTATTCAAAGGGAATCCTGCAGCAGTAGTTCCCTTGGAAAAATGGATTGCTGATGAACTGATGCAGCAAATTGCAATGGAAAATAATTTAGCAGACACAGCTTTTTTTGTTCCGGCGGATGGCATCTCCTCCCCGCCAACTGGCGGGGGAGGCCGGGAGGGGGCCGCAGACTATGATATCCGTTGGTTTACTCCTGAATTAGAAATTAATTTATGCGGGCATGCAACTTTGGCAAGTGCTTTTATTTTGTATTCCATTCTTGGTTATAACAAATCATCTGTAACCTTTCATTCCAAAAGCGGATTATTAAAAGTGGTGAAGAATGATAATTTGTATGAAATGGATTTTCCATCGTGGAAACCTGAACGTATTACAGATTATCCGCAGGACATGGCAGAGATATTGGGCGTAAAAGAAATTGTTGGCGCTTATAAATACCGGGATCTTTTAATTGAAGTAAATACTGAAGCGGATGTACTGAATGCCAAACCTGATTTTACTGCACTGAAAAAAACCGGTGAAATGGTGATCCTCACTGCAAAAGGTAATAAGGTTGATTTTGTTTCAAGATTCTTTGCTCCTTCTGCCGGTATTGATGAAGATCCTGTAACAGGTTCGGCGCATTCACAACTCATTCCATTCTGGAGTGAAAAATTAGATAAGAAAAAAATGTTTGCCAAACAATTAAGTAAGCGTGGCGGCGATATTTATTGCAGGCAAATAAATTCTGAAAGAGTTATGATAGGAGGGGAATGTGTGTTTTATTTGCAGGGCGAAATAAATATTGTATAATCAGGCGGCGGGAATTTTTAATTCCAATGAGGTTTTAAGCGAATTTTTCGCTCGCAGATAATTATTTTTTTTTCTCTTGTAAATTCTTGCTGTTTGCAACAGTGAAATAAGTAAAAAGATACCTGTAACCCACGCCAGTTTATGATAATTACGCAGCAGGTAGGGTCTTATTGAAATTAAATCTGCTTTTTCTTTACCAACAAAAAAATCAAGCATTGATTTAATTGCAGGGGTTATCACCGGTATTTTTTCCCAGTTGGTATAACGAACTTCCTGAAAATTATATTCAGCTTTGTAGTTCACCGGTAGCTGCAATTGATACTGGTTCCAGTTTTGCTGCAGTTCTTTAAATCCTGCTATTTTACCGTCACCATTTTTAAAAACAAGATTAAACATTGGGTCTAAAACAACCCAACCACTTTCTGTTTTTGTTTCTACAAACATGTGCCCGCCGTAGTATCCGTTTACTTTCATTTGCCCGATTCGTACCTGCATATCATCACTTTTTAAAATTCTGGCAAGCACTGCTGCATAGCTGGCACAGGCACCGTTACCCGTCATCAGATCAAAAGTTGAAGGCCTGAAAAAATTAGCTTTAATACCATTGATATGTTGCTTTCCAAAAATCAAATACCTGCTTTCTTCAAGTTGATAAGCAGTTTCTGTTGCTTTTAAAGCAAAGCTTTCTTTAGAATAGTTTTTTGGAAGGCTGTCTTTAATTTGTTTGCTGATTGCAGTAAACAACTCCGCTTCATACTTTGATTCCGTGCCAAAGAAAAAGAAAGTTGCAACAAGAATACCATTGAGGAGAAAAAGAAAATGAAGGTTTTGAGGCAAGTTTTTCAGTCTGTGTAAAGTTCTCATAACCGGCATAAGATGGTAAATGGTTTAAAAAGTTGTTTAGGAAGGATATGGAATGGTACTTTATTTTTTAGTTGGATGCAGATATGACAAAAGATGCTGCCTGTAGTTTAATTTCTATTCTAAAAATCTTTTTCTCTGTTCAGGTGTTGGTAACATGCATGTTTCCCTTTTGCCAAACCATTTATAACGGTTATTGCCAATCCATTTATAAATAAAGTCACGAATTATAGAAGGGATAATGATTAAACCATAGAATAATTTCCAAAATCCATCTAAATACATGCAAACCCTTAGTGCAGCAGTTGACTCTTTGTAAACTTTGCCTTTATCAATAAAAATTACTGAAGTTAAAATTGAGGGATTAATGCCGTATTGTGGCAGCAGTTGCTTTGCAGCTTCGCCCTGGAGAGTAGTAAATTTTAATTTTCCTTTTCTGTCCCGCTTCAATGCAAATTGTATCCAGAAGTTGCAGAAGTTGCAAACGCCATCAAATAAAACAATACGTTCATTCATGTTTTACAAATTTACAACAGCAACCAAAAAGAGCACTGTTGTAAAGCGCTCTTTTATTTATGAATTATATAATAGCTTATCCCATATTATGAAACACTTTCTGCACACTTGCCTGCCGAAGCCTTAGCGTAGGCAGGTCATCATCCCATGTTGTGAAATACTTTTTGTACGTCTTCATCCTGTTCAAGCCTTTCTATCAGTTTACTTACATCGGCTGCCTGTTCATCGTTTACAGGAACAGTTGTAGTAGGGATCCATTCCAGTTCTGCACTGATAGGAACGATGCCTTTATCTTCCAGTGCTTTTTGCATATTGCCAAAATCAGCAAAAGCGCAACGTACCACTAAAAGATCTTCACCATTTTCACCGGTACTTTCTCCTAATTCTTCCAAACCAAAATCAATCAGCTCCAGTTCCATATCTTCAGCATTCAATCCTTCAGGTTTTAATTTAAACACGCCCATTTTTTTAAACTGGAAACTTACACTGCCGCTGTTGCCCATTGAACCATGCCCTTTGGTAAAATGGCTTTTTACATTAGCCACTGTCCGTACATGATTATCGGTTGCTGTTTCAACAAGTATTGCTACACCATGTGGTGCGTATCCTTCGTACAGAATTTCGTCATAGTTAATCAGTTCTTTTCCCTGCGCTCTTTTTATAGCGGCTTCCACACGGTCTTTGGGCATGCCCACACTTCTTGCATTTTGAAAACATCTGCGCAATGCTGCATTTTGTCCCGGGTCAGGGCCGCCGGCTTTTACAGCAATAATAATTTCTTTACCAATACGGGTAAAGTTTTTTGCCATTTTATCCCAACGGGCAAACATGGTACTCTTTCTAACTTCAAAAATCCGTCCCATAATAAATTCAGTTTATAGTTTGTCGTTTTACTTGCCCACCGTAGCTTTTAGCAAAGGTGGGTGTTTCCGGCTTCGGCACCCTTTGGCATCTTTCGTTGCGCCTGCCACGCTACGAAGTGGCTGCGTGGTCGCACACTTGTACTGCCTGTTCTTTATTCATCATTACAGGCGTTCAGTAAAAATGTTTATCAGAGTAACTCTGCCCTGCCTCCCTCTCTTTTGGAGAGGAAACGAGGGTGAGGTATTGGGTCGCAAATTTAGTGTAATGCTTGTAAACAAAAAACCGTCATACTATAAGTGTGACGGTTTATGTGAAATAATGTTAGTATTAATGCCTCTCAAAATCGGAAGCATGCGGTAAAATTTCTCCCGGTGCTTTTAATTTACTGTGATGGCGGCTGTATAAAAAATATACCAATAGACCAACAGCCATCCAGCCAAATGCAACCTTTAATGTTTGTGCATCAAGGGCTACAATCATACCTGCACAAATTATTACACCCAATGTTGAAACTATTGGAACCAGTGGAGCCCGGAACGGACGTTCAATATTCGGCTCTCTTACACGTAAAATCCAAACTCCAGCACTTACCAGTACAAATGCAAACAATGTTCCGAATGATGTTAAATCACCCGCCACATGGCCCGGTACAAAAGCGGCAAACAATCCCACAAATATGAATAGTATCCAGTTTGCTTTATAAGGAGTTTTGTATTTAGGATGAAGTTCACCAAATGCTTTTGGTATCAAACCATCATTACTCATGGTATAGAAGATACGGCTTTGTCCCATCAGCATCACTAAAATTACAGATGAGAAACCTGCAAGGATGGCAACCGTTACCGCAGTTGCTAACCAACCGTAACCGGTCATGTATTGTGAAATGGCATAAGCTACAGAAGCTTCTCTTCCTTTTTCAGGATCAACAAAATCTTTCCAGTTGGCAACACCTGTTAAAACATGCCCAAAGAGAATGTATAAAATTGTACAAACAACCAATGATCCGAGAATGCCGATTGGCATATCCCTCTTTGGGTTTTTTGCTTCCTGTGCCGCAGTACTCACTGCATCAAAACCTATAAATGCAAAAAACACAATGGCAGCGCCGCCAAGAACACCACCCCATCCATGTTTAAATACACCACTGTAATCTGCAATTACTTTGCCCGCCTGATCGGTAACGGGAGCAGTTCCTTCAGGAATTAAATAAGGGGTATGATTGGCGGGGTTAATGAATTGCCAGCCTATTGCAATGAACAAAATAACAATTGCCACTTTAATGAATACGATTATCATATTTACCGCCGCACTTTCCTGTGTTCCTTTAATTAATAATAATGTAAGCAGCAGTAGGATAACCAAAGCAGGTGCATTCATAAAACCTGAATGGTGAACGCCTGCAGAATCTGTAAAGCTTTCTAATGGTGAGTGGCACCATTCATAAGGTATTCTGCCTCCAAACAGTTTATTTAAATATTCGCTCCATGCAATAGAAACGGTAGCAGCACCAAGTGCATATTCCATAATAAGCGCCCATCCAATGATCCAGGCAACTACTTCGCCCATAGTTGTATAGCTGTATGTATAGGCACTGCCTGCAATAGGAATCATGGCAGCAAATTCTGCATAACATAATCCTGCAAACGCACAGCCTACTGCTGCAACTACAAATGATAATGTAACAGCGGGTCCTGCTGCCTGCCCGGCTGCTGCTGCTGTTCTTACAAAAAGGCCTGCACCTATAATGGCACCAATACCCAAGGCTATCAGGTTACCTGCGCTGAGTGTGCGTTTTAATCCTTTACCACCAGCTTCTGCTTGTGCAAGAAGTTGACCTAAAGGTTTCTTACCAAATAAACTCATAATTGACTGGTTGTGGTTATAAATTCTGAATGAGTTGGAAAAATAGAGATTTATTCTAAAAAACAGCCAAAAGATTTATTAACGGTTTGCAGGCGGGCACCTTTCAAACCCGAATGCTGTATATTGCGGCACATTAAATCAACCACATGGGTAAGGGGAATCGGTTAACCATTTACATACTGCTGGCTATGGTACTGGGTATTCTTGTTGGTTATTCAGTTCATGTTTCGGCTTCGGATGAATTTATCAAAGACTTTTCCAAAAACATAAAACTGCTCAGCAATATTTTTATCAGGCTGGTGCAAATGATTATTGCCCCTTTGGTATTTGCAACATTGGTGGTGGGTATTGCAAAACTGGGTGATTTAAAAGCAGTGGGCCGGGTTGGTGGCAAGGCCTTACTTTGGTTTGTTACTGCATCGCTTGCTTCTCTGTTGCTGGGTATGCTGCTGGTAAATGCATTTAAACCCGGAACTTATATTGATCTCAGCCAGGCCGATACGGAAGGTGTGAAAGATCTGATGACCAAAACATCTTCTTTTTCATTACAGAATTTTGTTGAGCATATTATTCCCAAGAGTTTGTTTGAGGCAATGGCTACCAATGAAATATTACAGATCGTTGTGTTCTCTATTTTCTTTGGTGTTGCGGCAGCGGCCATGGGGGATTTTACAAAACCTTTGATTAAAGCGTTAGACATAGCATCGCACATCATTTTAAAAATGGTGGGTTATGTTATGAACTTTGCACCCATTGGTGTTTTTGGTGCGTTGGCAGCAGTAGTAGCAGCAAAGGGGTTGAGTATTTTTCAATTCTACCTTATATACTTTGCTTACTTTTTGCTGGGCATTGGTATTTTGTGGTTGCTGTTAATTGCTGTTGGCTTTTTGATCCTTGGTTCAAGAATGAAAGTATTATTACGGAGGATCGGCGGTCCTTTATTGATTGCTTTCAGCACCACCAGCAGCGAAGCTGTATTTCCTAAATTAACTGAAGAGCTTGAACGCTTTGGATGCAAGGATAAAATTGTTGCATTTGTACTGCCACTCGGTTATTCGTTTAACCTGGATGGAAGTATGATGTATATGACATTTGCAAGTTTGGCTATTGCACAGGCGTATGGCGTACATCTCGATCTGTCAACACAATTATTGATGCTGCTTGTACTCATGTTAACCAGCAAAGGAATTGCAGGTGTACCCAGGGCATCATTGGTAGTGGTATTGGCAACCTGTGCCATGTTTAAAATTCCGCCGGAAGGAGTTGCTTTGATACTCCCTATTGATCATTTCTGCGATATGTTCAGGAGTGCAACAAATGTGGTGGGCAATGCATTGGCAACATCTGTTGTAAGTAAATGGGAGGGCGAGTTAAGTGATGGCCATGCCCATCATCATGGCGATCATCATCATCATGATCATCATGCACATGTTCAATAAACAAAAGTGTAACCCGGTTCCTGTAATGTCTTTAAAAGAATAAAAGAAAAATATGAAGTTTAGATTGATTGTTTTTTTGATTGGATTTTTTTATTGGGGCACCGTGCATGCACAGCAGCAGGTAAAGGTAAAAGTGATCAATCAGTACGAAGCTCCCGTTGATAATTTCACTGTTAACGGAACAGCATATACTTCATCAAAAGACGGAACTGTAAGTATTACCATTCATGCAGGCGATTCGCTTTCATTTGCCGCTAATGAATATAAAGAAATAAAAGTTGCAGTAGCTGATGTAAAAGAAGGGGCAAGTATTTCCATGCATAAAAAATTTACATGGAAAGATATATTCAATCCCATGTTTTATATAAAATATGGAGGCTTGTGGTTATTACTCTTTATCATTTTTGCTGAAACCGGATTATTGTTTGGTTTCTTCTTACCCGGCGACAGTTTGTTATTTGTAGCAGGTATTTACAGCAGCAATCTTGCTAATGAATTTTTAAAGATTATTGGGTTAGGTTCTGTACAAAATGAATGGGTTGAATTATTGGTGTTGTGCAGTTTGCTTTCTTTTGTTGGAATATTAGGAAACATGGTTGGTTACTGGACAGGGAAAAAAGCGGGCCATGCTATGTACAACTGGAAAGATAATTTCCTGTTTAAAAAACGTTACCTGCATGAGGCACATGATTTTTATGAAAAGCACGGTGTAGTAGCCATTGTGTTTGCAAGATTTCTTCCGTTCATCCGTACGTTTGCTCCCATTATTGCAGGGATAGTTGACATGGACAGAAAAAAATTCATGTTCTACAATATTATTGGCTGTATAGCATGGGTAGTGAGTATGATTTTTGCCGGTCACTTTTTACAGATATGGGTAATGAACCAGTTTGGCATTGAGTTAAAGGATAAACTGGAGTTGATAGTGATCATCATCATTGTAGTTACCACTGCTCCTGTATTCTGGAAAGTTTTATTTGGTAAAAAAGCAAAGAACCCTAAATCAGACGCCGAATAATTTACACGTATGCTTGCCCGTAAATCAAACGCTGTATTAACCCTTCCTGTAATTGTAGCTGCACTTGGCTACTTTGTTGATATTTATGATTTGCTGTTGTTTACGATTGTACGGGAGCCGAGTATAGCAGGTATTGGCATTAATAAAAATGATACGCTTGCCATGATAGCTGCCAGTACAAAGATCATCAACTGGCAAATGGTGGGTTTATTGATTGGTGGAATACTATGGGGCATTCTTGGTGATAAGAAAGGAAGATTGAGTGTGTTGTTTGGATCCATTCTTTTATATTCTGTTGCCAACTTTCTTACAGGTTATGTGCAAACGGTAGAGCAATATGCCTATGCAAGATTTGTTGCAGGTATTGGTTTGGCGGGTGAGTTAGGCGCAGGTATTACATTGGTAAGTGAACTGCTGCCAAAAAATAAAAGAGGTATCGGAACATCACTTGTTGCAGGTATTGGTTTGTTTGGTGCTGTGTTTGCCTACTTCACATATAAGGTTACCAATGATTGGCGCCTTTGTTATAAGATTGGCGGCGGACTTGGTATTGCTTTGCTGTTTCTGCGTGTAAGTGTTGCAGAAAGCGGCATGTTCAAAGAAGTGAAAGACCTGAAAGTTTCAAGAGGAAATTTCCTGATGTTCTTTAATAATGCAACACGTTTCAGAAAATACATACTGGCTATTTTAATTGGATTACCTACCTGGTATGTGATTGGAATTTTAGTAAACCTCAGTAATCGTTTTGCAAAAGAATTTTATGGTGATACACATGTGGAAAGCGGCCGAGCTATCATGTTTGCATATACCGCCATCGCCATTGGCGATATACTTATCGGCTTTGTGAGTCAGTATTTCAAAAGCAGGAAAAAAGCATTGTACCTTTTTTATGCACTCACCATTGTAGCTGTTGGGTTGTTCTTTTCACCTTTGAATAATTCTGATGTTGCGATGTATGCCATTTGTACATTGCTTGGTTTCAGTACCGGCTTCTGGGCCATTTTTGTTACAATGGGTGCAGAACAGTTTGGTACTAATTTAAGAGCAACTGCTGCAACAACAATTCCCAACATGGTTCGTGGTGCATTGCCGTTGATGAATATGATGTTCCTTGGCCTGTTTCAAAAAACATGGGGCTGGGGTTTAACAAAGAGCGGTATTGTTACCGGTACAATAGTAATTGGTATAACATTGGTTGCAGCTTATTTTACTGAAGAAACTTTTCATAAAGATTTGAATTATATTGAAGGAGAGGAGATGCTTCCATAAAGCCCCTGACCCCTGAAGGGGAATTTAATACATCACAAATGAGTAACGAGTTTAAAAAAACTGATACTGATTCCGGCTCTCCCTTCAGGGAGCGGGGAGGGCTAAAATTTCTCATCATTCGTTTTTCATCCATTGGTGATATTGTATTAACAACTCCCGTTGTACGTTGTCTTAAACAACAAGTGCCTGATGCTGAAATTCATTATCTCACCAAATTCAGTTTTCATAAAGTCATTGCATCCAATCCTTACATTGATAAGTTTTATTACCTGCAGGATAACTGGGATTTGCTGATGCATGAACTGAAAGAAGAAAATTATGATTACATCATTGATCTGCATCACAACCTGCGTACTCTGAAGCTGAGGAAAGAACTGAAAGTAAAAACCTTCGCCTTTAATAAACTAAATATCGAAAAATGGTTGTTGGTGAATTTAAAAATCAACCGGATGCCCACCCTTCATATTGTTGATCGTTATTTTGATACGGTGAAAACGTTTGGCATAAACAATGATGGCAAGGGGTTGGATTATTTTATTCCGAAAGAAGAAGAGATACAGCAAAAAGATCTGCCACAGGCACACGCCCTGGGTTATATTGGAATTGTTATTGGTGCAGCTCATGCAACAAAGAAATTGCCTGTTCATAAATTGAAAGAATTGTGTGCATCACTTGATCACCCCATTGTATTACTCGGCGGCCCCGAAGACAGAGCGGTTGCTGATGAAGTAGCTGCAGTTGACAATGTCAAGATCTATAATGCATGCGGCAAATTTTCCATTAATGAAAGTGCCGATCTTGTACGCAAAGCAAAGCTCATCATTACACATGATACGGGGCTGATGCATATTGCAGCAGCATTTAAAAAACCAATCATCAGTGTATGGGGTAATACGGTTCCTGAATTTGGAATGACGCCTTATTATGGGAATACGGAAATTCCAAATTCCAAATTCCAAATTCCAAATCTCCAATGCCGCCCCTGTTCTAAAATAGGGTATGGGGCCTGTCCAAAAAAACATTTCAAGTGCATGGAGATGCAGGATGTAAAACAAATAGCTGCTTTGGCACAGGAGTGGGCGAAAAAATTGAGATAAAAAAAACGGTTGTTGAAAGTTTCAACAACCGTTTTCATCAGCAAATCAGCTAATCAGCACATTATAAAGTCTTCAACACATCATTCATGCTTCTTACTGCATCGGCACTTTTGTTAAATGCAGCCTGTTCATCAGCATTCAATTCACAGTCAATAATCTTTTCCCAACCGTTTCTTCCAATGGTAACGGGAACGCCGATGCAAATATCATTCTGTCCGAATTCACCTTCTAATTTTACACAGCAGGTAAATAATTTCTTTTCA
>CAMTVU010000064.1:0-8250 GCA_947085245.1 uncultured Chitinophagaceae bacterium
ATAGTGAGTTTCAGCGCCTTGAGTTTTTCGCTGCTCTCTTTACTGCTATCCTTACTCATTTTTTCTTTTTTTGGTTTCTCCAAAATTAAAGCCTCTTCCATAACGGATTTGTTTATTTGTTCACACTAATTTGTTTAGCAAACTTAATACTAATTATTTTAGATGACAAAATATCTAGTATAATTTTTTCGTAGGCCGGCAGAAAAAGTCAGAAATATTCCGGAATACTCTTTTTTCAACAATTTCAAAATAGCTGACTTGTACTGTTCGCCGGTAAGCTTAATTTTGCTGCTTAAATAATAACACATGAAAAAACTGATGCTTTTGTTTGCTGCTGCTTTTTTAACCGTTGCTGCTATTGCTCAAAACAATCCAACATCTGCTGCAAAAGGAGTTACTTATGGTGAAGGAACAACCAATACAGAGGTGAAGACAGTAGGTGATATGGAAGAACAGGTACAGGATAAGGGAACTTTTTCAGGAAAGATTACAGCAAAGGTTACCGAAGTATGCCAGGAAAAAGGATGTTGGATGAAAGTAGATAAAGGCAATGGCGAAACGCTGATGGTGCGTTTTAAAGATTATGGTTTCTTTATGCCAAAGAATATTGTTGGGCAAACAGTAGTGCTGGAAGGTGAAGCCAAACAAAAAGAAGTAAGTGTTAAACAACAGCAACACTATGCAGAAGATGCCGGGAAAAGCAAAGAAGAAATTGAAAAGATAAAAGAAGTAAAAAAAGAAACACAGTTTGTTGCAAAGGGTGTATTGGTACTGTAAGCCATTAATAAACGAAGTGTGAGCACTCTTAGAAGGTGGCTTTTATTTATAGTTTATGCGCTTCTTTTATCAAGTTTCCTTTTTGTACCTTCAATAAGCAGCCAAATGCATTGCTGCTAAAAAGGCAATGAAACAATTCCTTCTATTTTTATCAGTGTTCTTTTTCGGCCTTCCTCTTTCTGCTCAAAAAGCCTGCTTCATAAAGGGAAGTTTTATTGCAGCTGTTTATACTGAGCCCGATCATAAAATAAAATTTCTCAACACATTTACCAACCAGGTATTTAGCTCCTTTGAGTATAGTGATGCTGAACCGCAAATGTGGTTTGCAGAAAATCAGTTAGTTGTTATTTCGGGAAAGCAAATGACAGTGGCGGTTTTCAAAACACACAAAAATATCAGTATGCAATTACGGGTATCCCAATTCCCGGCACTTTGCTGGAGTTGGTTGATTACGGAAACTCAGCAGTGATAAAGCAAATTTCAACACAAAAAAATACTGGCTTTCTTACAGGAAAAGATTCCATGACGGCTCTTGCAATAGCTTTCAGCAACTCTGGAAAAAAAACATGTATTGCCTGGAAAAAAGAGAATAAGGATATTCTTGCCTGTTATACAATTGCAGATACTTTAACCGCATTATGGCAACTTGATATTACAGGTACTAAAGAAACAGCCCTTGCTCTAAACCAGGATGGAAGCCTTTTGGCAATGTGGAATGGAAAATCAACAACAATCATTTCAACTGCAACGGGGAACCTTGAACAAACAATTAACGAAAACTTCCGAAGCATTCGCTTTACTGTAAAAGATGAACTGATCTGCATCAACAATCAAAACCAATCAGCCTCTTTGTTCAGCAAAACAAAAAGCGGCCAGTTTAAATATGCCACTTCTACCTGGTTTAAAGATGGCAAATTTCTCTATGCAGATAACAGGGAAGAGTTTATTGAATGGGAAGAAGAAACAGTATCAGACGACCTCACAATGGCAATTGGATTTAGCAGCAACGCCTTTGCTCTGTATAAAAACGGGCGGGCTTTTTTATTTTTTACTGAAAAGTAAGTTGACGGTTGTTGTACTTTTCCTGCTGACTAATCAATTCCTTAGAATGCATATACTTGCAGGAAAAATAATTTCTCAAAAAGGTATATTCAAAAAAATGCCTCCCTGTAAAAAAACAGGAAGGCAATAATAAATTATACCGAATGCTTTACTGCTTCACTTTATTCAACTCCAGCAAAACGGTTACATCAACATTTTTGCCCACAACCAATCCTCCTGATTCTGTTGCACGGTCCCATTTCAGGTTATAATCAAAACGGTTGATAGTGGTTTTTGCTTTAAATCCTGCTTTATCACCACGGCTGCTTGTTGCAATACCGCCAAAGGTTACATCAAATTTTACTTCTTTTGTAATATCACGGATGGTGAGGTTTCCTGTAAGCTCATATTTATTTTCACCTTTAGGCGTAAACGAAGTGCTTATAAAAGTCATTACAGGAAATTTTTCGGCATTAAAGAAATCATCGCTCTTTAAATGCTTGTCACGGTTTTCATTATCCGTATTGATTGAATTTACATCCACGGTAAAATTGATCTTTGCATCGCTCCAGTCAGCCATTGTGTGTTCAACTGTACCATCAAAAGCTTTAAATGCGCCTTCAACTTCAGCAACAACCATGTGCGTTACTGCAAACTTTACATTTGTGTGTGATTTATCAACCGTCCATTTGGTAAGTTCCTGCACAGCAGGATAACTTACGCTGGTTTTATTTCCGTTTTGCTTTGGTAAAAAGGCTGCCAGCATACTAACTGATCCAAGGATAAGAAAAGAAAAAAGGATCCGTTTCATTCGTTTTAAATTTTTATGTTTAAACATTATACAAATTTAATACCCTGTTAATTCTGTGGGGTTGCAAAAATGCTGAACGGTCATTTTAATTGCCTGAAATAATAAAGTTTAACCTGCTTTTAATTAAAAAGCCAGCCCGCAATAATTTCTTTTCTGTTGCACCGCTTATCAAAAACATTTGGAAATGGGGTTTTGTTTTGAGAATTTCATCTGCTAAACCATTCTTTAATGAGAAATATATTTCTGTTGGGCCTGCTGAGCATAAGCATTCTATCATCTGCACAGGTTAAACCTGAACATTTTAAAAACATGAAGCCCCGCAACATCGGCCCTGCCGGTATGAGTGGCCGTGTTACAGCTATTGATGCGTTGTACAGCAACCCCGATATAATTTTTGTAGGCGCTGCCAGCGGCGGAGTGTTTAAAACTGATAATGGTGGCGCCACCTGGAAACCGTTGTTTGATGAACAAGCGCTTCTCAACATTGGTTCCCTGAAAATTCAGCAAAGCAATCCCGATGTGATCTGGGTTGGCACCGGTGAAGGAAACCCCCGCAACTCACTCAACCTGGGTGAAGGCATTTTTAAAACACTTGATGGCGGTAAAACATGGAAACGGATGGGTCTTGAAAAAACAAGAAACATTCACCGCATTCTTATAGACCCAACCACTCCAAATACAGTTTATGCTGCAGCAATTGGTAATCCTTATGGCATTCACAGCGAACGTGGTGTTTATAAAACAACAGATGGTGGCGCTACCTGGGATCGTATATTATATACCAACGATACCAGCGGTTGTGCTGAGTTGGTGATGGACCCATCAAACCCAAATAAATTAATTGCCAACATGTGGCAACATCAGCGTAAGCCATACAACTTCAACAGTGGTGGCCCTGGCAGCGGTTTATATATAACTGTTGATGCAGGTAAGAACTGGAAGAAGTTAAGTAAAGAAGATGGTTTGCCCGATGGATCATTAGGCAGAATGGGTTTAGCTTTTGCTGCCAGTCAGCCATCAAGGGTTTATGCAAAAGTAGAAGCAACAAAAAACGGTTTTTATAAAAGTGATGACGGTGGTTTTACATGGACGTTGATAAACAGCGATCCTGCACAAATCACAGATCGTCCTTTTTACTACCAGGAAATATATGTTGATCCCAAAAACGAAAACCGAATTTATGATATTCATTCAACCGTAACCATCAGCGAAGATGGCGGTAAATCATTCAGCATTTTAATTCCCTACAGTGGTATTCATCCCGATCATCATGCCTGGTGGATTCATCCAACAAACGCTAACATCATCATTGAAGGAAATGATGGTGGCATCGGCATCAGCAAAGACCGTGGTAAAACATGGCGCTTTGATGAGCAATTACCCTTCGGCCAATTTTATCATATTAATACAGATAATGAAATCCCTTACAATGTAATGGGAGGTTTGCAGGATAATGGCAGTTGGCGTGGACCTGCTTATACATGGATGGATGGCGGCATCCGCAACTATTACTGGGAAAGCCTTTGGGGTGGCGATGGTTTTGATGTGGTGCCCGACCCTGAAGACAGCAAATGGGTATATGCCATGAGCCAGGGAGGTTTTGTTGGCCGTTATAATATTACAACAGGTCAGCGGGAATTCATTCGCCCGCCTGCGCCCGATGCAAAAACAAAATTGCGATTTAACTGGAACAGTGGAATTGCCTTAGATCCTTTTGACAGTAAAACAGTTTATTACGGTAGTAATGTTTTGCATAAGAGTAACAACAAAGGAACAACCTGGGAAATCATTTCACCCGATCTCACCAGCAACAATCCTGAACAGCAAAAAGAAGAAACAGGTGGTTTAACATTGGATATTACCGGCGCAGAAGTTCACAACACAATTCTTGCTATTGCGCCATCCACCAAAAACAGAAATGTAATTTGGGTGGGAACGGATGATGGCAATGTACAGCTTACACAGGATGGCGGTAAAACATGGACCAATTTCCGTGGAAAAATTACCGGCATGAATACGGGTGCATGGATTACGCAAGTGCATGCAAGCCGTTATAATGAAGCGGAAGCTTTTGTTGTAACCAATGATTACCGCCGTGGCGATTTCAGCATTACCATTTTCCGTACAAAAGATTTTGGTAAAACATGGGAGAACATGGTTGCCAACAAAAATCTGCGTGGCTATGCTTTGTGTATGATACAAGATCCCGTACAACCCAATTTAATTTTTGTTGGAACCGAACATGGTTTATGGATCAGTTATGATAATGCAAAGAGTTTTGCTCAGTGGAAAAATGGTTATCCTTCTGTATCAACTTATGATTTAGCTATTCAGGAAAGAGAGGCAGATTTAGTGATTGCAACATTTGGCCGTGCATTGTGGGTGATGGATGATATTCGTCCGCTCAGAGCCATTGCAGCCGCTAACGGTTTGGCTCCAACGAAAAAGCTCAGCCTCTTTGAGCCTCCGGTTGCTTACCAGGCAATCTATAAAAATGCTCCCGGTTATGAATGGAGCACCTGGGGCATGTACGAAGGTGAAAACAGAAAAAGAGGAGCCATGCTTTCTTTCTTTGTAAAACCATCAACCACCATAGCTGAAGCTTCGTCTGGTAAGGATACCGCAACAGCCAAACAAAAAAATGACAGCGCCTGGGTGAAGATTTTTGATGAGCAGAATAAACAGATCAGAAGTTTTAAAGTAAAAGCTGATAGCGGCTTTAACAGAATATATTGGGGCTTTGAAACCAAAGGCATGCGCCAACCCGGTTCGCCAAAACCAAAATCCAATGCTCCCGAACCATTTGGCGGCATACAGGTATTTGCCGGCACTTACAAAGTGGTAATTACGCTGGATAAAGAAAGCGATTCAACCAATGTACTTGTAAAAGCTGATCCAAGAATTGAAGTAAAGAGAGAAGTATATGATGCAAAAAAGAAAATGATTGAACGCTTACAACAAAGTACAGATAAATTAACGCAGGCCGTTGATCGTTTAGCTGATGCAGAAGAAACCATTACAAAAATTGAAGCTTCGTTAAAGAATACGGAAGGAAAAGAAGCAGACAGTTTACGCAAAGCAAGTGATGAGATAAAAAAAGAAATTAAAAAAATAAGAGAAACTATATTTGGCCGTACAAGTGAAAAGCAGGGTATTACCCGTTTTGCCGACAGAACAACCACCACTGCATTGCAAAATGCAAGAATGGAAATCATGAGCAGGCTTGCAGCACCAACTGCACAAACAGATCGGTTGGTAAGTGAAGCTGAAACAGAAGTGAATAATTCGTTGCAGAAAATCACTGAGTTCTTTGATGGTAAATGGAAAGAATACCGCAAGCTGGCAGAGGCCACACCAATAAAATTGTTTAAAGAATATTAGCTGATTGAATAAACAGGATTGCTTTCAATAAAAAAAACCCGCTTTAAACAGCAGGTTTTTTTTATTGTAATAGTCAAGAAGCTGTTTAAAAATGATTCTGTTAATTTCTTATATGGCTAACAGTGGTCGGCGAGAACACCTGCCACGGCGGGCAGCCGCCGTTGGTGTTCCCGGGCAACGGCTTACATGGTGAATCAAAATTCTATTTTTAGACAGCTTCTAAGGTAATTTGTATTTTACACTGAACTTTAACCAATGCTTTATGAAGAAATATATGCTTAAGGTATTCCCTGTTTCCTGCTTTCTTATTTTCTCTTATAAAAAAAATTGTGGTTTTAGGGGTAACAAAACTGCATTGGCCCGTATATACAAATCAATTGAGCAGTTTAAAAAGCTGTTTACCATATCCTTTATTATTAACGATAAACGACTGATTAACCCGGAATGGGTTTTTTAAACCCGGGTACTGATCTGCTGTAAATGAACCGGGCAATATCCCTTTTCACTTTCAGTTGAACAGGCAGGTAATAACCATAAAAAAAACAATCAAATAGTATGAATAAGATTATTTTCTTTCTGCTACTATTATGTTTTCAGGCTGCCCGCAGCCAGCCCAATCAAATCAACATTGTAAACTTTACAGTGAAGAATACGTTGCCTGCTAAAATTGACGACTGGCTTTCCACACCGGGGGCTTTATTGTTATCAGCACAAAAATCACCGCAAGTGAGGGACATGAAACCCATACTGGTGTTGCAGATCCGAAGCGGGGGCGCTGTTATTTGTGGCAATACTCTTTCAACAGCCAGGCCTGTTGATCCGTTTGATGTAAGAACATTTAACACTGCAGAACTGATTGGCATGCTTGGTAATTGTAAAGAACTCAAAGAAGGAACCTACAGCATATGCGCCCAGTTCTTCAGCGGTGAACGAAAAGAATTAAGCCGTGAGGTTTGTAAAGAGTTTAAAGTAGAATCACAAAAAAAGGATTACGCACCACCGCAAAATATTGCTCCATCTAATGATAAAAAATTTACAGAAAATGAAATCAATTCGCCGGTTACATTCAGGTGGACGCCGCTTGTACCCAAACCAAGAGAAGCTGTTACTTACAGGCTGCGTGTATGGCAACTGATGCAGGGGCAAAATGGTATGCAGGCAATGAAAACCAACCAACCCATCATTACCAAAGATGTTGACAACCTTAACCAGGCTACAATATTTAATTTAACAACGGGCCCATGTATGCCGCCTTATTTATGCGATTTTATATGGACTGTTCAGGCATTGGATAAACAGGCAAACCCAATAGGCAATAATAATGGAATTAGCGATCCAAATACTTTTACAGTTAATAACAATAAATTAAAAACCGTACCGGCCACCAATCCCGGTGATAGTTCCCTTACAGGAAATGGAAACCCTCCGGCAGTTGCTGACAGTGGCACTGCAGCAGTTGGAGATACCATCAGAGCAGGGCAGGATGGAGAGTTTAAAGTGGCGGTTAAACAGGTAACAATAGAAACCGATGGATCATTAACCGGTAATGGCACTGTAACCGTTGATTGGCTATCAACCAATATTGCCGTTGAGTTCAAAAAGATACGCATAGACAGCACGAAACGATTAACAGCAGGTGGCATCATTACTGTTCAGGGCCCGGGCCCCAGTTATCTAAAGGCATGGCTGATTAGTAATGTAACCGCAGCAGCAGCAACCATCCCTTTAGATGGAATCATAAACTATACCAACAACCAGGTGGATAATATTGTGGACTGGATTAATAATGATGTGACCCTGGGCCAGCCCATTATTAATTATCAGAGCAATATTCCACCACCACCTATACCCGGCAATGCACTAAAAATGCCCTTTGGTATAAAATTTAGTAACCCCGATGATTTTTTAATGATCACCGAAATAATTTTCAAGCCCAATGAATCAAAAATTAATTTTTTGGCGCAAAAATTATTTACAAAAGGAGTAACGGATTATAAATTAGGATTTGCAGGAAAATATTTCAAGATACATCCGCATAGCATTGAATTTTCAAATGGCCGGGTAGAACTGGTGGAAGACATAGATGTTCCCAACCTTGCTTCCGACCCTAAAATGAAATTTACATTTAAGAAAGCTGCAGCACAAAACGGTTGTTATATTGAGTGGGATAGCACAGGTGTAAAAAACATTGGCCTGGGGATGGATGTTAAGTTTACAAGAGATTGGTTGCTTCCGGTTCC
>CAMTVU010000065.1:0-9663 GCA_947085245.1 uncultured Chitinophagaceae bacterium
CACTTGTAAGGAGTGTGTATGTTCCGGCATTTGATAAAGTACGTTGAGCAGAAGTACTGCCATCATTCCATAAATAATTTGTTGCCAAAGGTTGCTGCACATCAACAAAAAGTGTTTGGGCATCACACAATAAAGTATTTAACGGAAGCATCCGTTGCAATGGATTGGCTTGTACCGCAACAGTTATAGAAGCAGTACTGCTGCAACCGCCAGTTGTAATCACATCCAAAGAATATGTTCCTCCATCTGTTAAACCGGCATTGGGAATAAGCAGTGTATTATTATTTACCGGAAAACTTACAAAAGCTTTCTTCCATAAATATTGTAAGGCATTGGTTGATGTTGAAATGCGAAGTGTATCTTTTTCACATACCGGTTGATTGCTTTGCAATACCGGAACAACAGGTGCATACACATTTATGGGAATAAGCGGTGAAATGGAGCGGCAGTTAGTTGAATTGATATTTCCACTTTCGGCAACCAGCAAACGATATGTACCGCTGTTGTTTACCTGAGCGTTATTAACTGAATAGTTGGGAGTTGTTGCACCGGCAATATTCACCCATCCGCTTACCCCATTGTTGAACTGCCATTGATAAGTTGTATTCAGATAATATCCACTTGTAACATTTCCTGCAAAAGAAAGATTTGTACCAACGCATGCATCGCTGCTGTTTTGATACGTACCTGTAACAGCAGGGGCTATAGCCGGTCCGCATAAAGAAAATTCAATATCGTCTAAGCAAAGATCATTTCCCAAACCGCCAACCTGGTTGTTATAGATGCGGAGAACAACGGAACTTTCACCGGCAGGTAATGAAAAATTGAATCCATACTGTGTCCAGGTAAATGAACTGAAGCGTGGAATGACAGGCGATAAAAAACTTGACAGGATTGTACCTGAAACGGAACTGCTGATCTCAAATTTCAAAATAGGATCAAGAGGATTACCGTTTCCAAGTGGAATAAGATTGGCTACCCATGCAGAAAAATATAGTTGTGAACCTGAGCAAAGATTGTCAACTCTTGTTTCATAAAATTTACCGGCTGTATAATCTGCATTTACAATCATCATATTACCGCCCGAATGATCATTGCCTATATGCCAGGTACCAAACTGTCTTTGACCGGTAGCAATATCTGCCGAGGTTTTACGGATGCCGTACTCACCATCATCAACAAGACCAAGCGAATCAAAAATATAAGTTGTAATGCCCGGTGGAAGCCGTGTGCCTGTTAAAGGAGAAGTTATGCCGCCACCAAAATTTTCATAAAATAATACATTGCCCGAACACTGTGCCCAACTGTTAAGAGTAAGGGCAGAGAAAAACCATGTGGCAAGAAAAGGAATGAAAACCAGTTTTTTCATCAGTCAAAATAAGCGACCTTAAAAGTAACTATAAATGGGGTATAAAAAGAAAGCCCCTGCTTAAAAACAAGGGCTTTAATAAAAAACCAACCATATGAACAGACATCGAACTAACCAATAGGGTATGGTTTAAGTTCTTTCACTAAAAAGACCACCCCCGGGGTTTTTTCGCTGCACCGGGTTTAAATATTTTAAATGATTATCCGCTATTTGGTTTTATGCACAACATCAATCGTTCTGTAGGAACGTTTGGCACATTTACAATTATCAATATTCAGTTTCAAAACCAAAAAGCGGGTAGTCATTGTATTTCTCAGTCTTTCAGCTCATCCGAGCTTTGCGGTAAATGATCATATTCACCCCTCAACGCATAATATCCAAACAGCATAATACCAAATGCTATGGGAATAAACACGCCCACAAAAACACCCCACTGAATTTTGGTATCAATGGTTGGTTTCATTGAAACTTCATGCAGGGCAGTTTTAACTAAGTAGAAACAGGCAACCGGCCCCAATGCTATCCAGATAAGCCCTGCAAGTTTTTTCATTGTATTCATATCATAAAATTTAATCGTTTACATCCGGATCAATTTTGTTGCTGATGTACAAGGCGCCTATCAGCATACAAATAAATGCAATGATGATAGGATACCATAAGCCCACCAGTTTATCATTTACATAAATAGTAGTAAGTAATGTTGCAATAAAAGGGGTTAAGCCTCCAAATACTCCGTTGCCAACATGATAAGGTAAAGACATGGAAGTATAGCGGATCTTAGTGGGAAACATTTCAACTAAGAAAGCAGCAATAGGCCCGTAAACCATGGTTACAAAAATGATTTGAATAAAAACAAGAAATACAAATTTCCGGTAAATACTCCGGTTCAAAATTTTCTTCTCAATAAAAACAGGCGTTGCCCTGGCAATGGGTTTGTTAACATCTGCAAAAATAGTATCAGCAGTTATTTCTTTGCAGTTAATTCCGTTTGACAAAATTTTTGCTACACTTGTTGTAACCAGCAAAGCAGTTCCTTCTTTTATTGGCCCTTTTTTAATTACCGGTTCTGAACTTGAAACAACAGAAACGTTTTTCAAAGCTGTAATATTCACTGATTCATATAGCTCATTATAAATGGGCCGGTAACTGATAATAGCCAGCAACATACCTGTGATCATGATCCATTTTCTTCCAATCTTATCACTCAGGCTTCCAAATACAACAAAAAAAGGCGTGGCAAAAACAATTGCCCAGATGATCATAATTCTTGATTGATCAAAATCAATCTTACATACATTTTCAATAAAAGATTGGGCATAAAATTGACCGGTGTACCAAACAACACCTTGCCCCATTGTTGCACCAAACAGGGCAAGTAAAACCATTTTCAGATTTGATTTATGACCAAAACTTTCTTTTAGCGGATTAACAGAAACGTTTCCTTCCTGTTTGAGTTTTTCAAACAGGGGCGATTCTTTCATTTTTAACCGGATGTAAATGGATACAACCACCAGCAGAATTGAAACCAAAAAAGGAATGCGCCATCCCCAGTCGTTAAATTTGACTATAGATTTTGTAAGATCGGGATCCAAACCATGCCTTGTTACTAAAATTACTCCCAGCGAAACAAACAATCCCAGCGTAGCCGTGGTTTGAATCCAGGAAGTATAAAATCCTCTTTTATTGGCTGGGGCATGTTCAGCTACATACGTTGCAGCGCCGCCATACTCTCCGCCAAGTGCAAGTCCCTGCAACAAGCGTAATACTAAAACGATAATGGGTGCAGCAAAACCAATGGTTTCATAATTGGGCACCAACCCAATTCCAAAAGTGGCGCCACCCATAATAATTAATGTGAGCAGAAACGTGTGTTTGCGGCCAATCAAATCGCCCAATCTTCCAAATACAAGAGCGCCAAATGGACGAACAATAAAACCTGCAGCAAATGTTGCCAGTGTGCTGAGTAAGGCAGCTGTTGGATTTGTTTTCGGAAAAAACTGGCTGGCGATCACTGTTGCAAGACTTCCGAAAATGTAGAAATCATACCATTCAATCAATGTTCCCAAAGAGGAAGCGCCAATTACTTTCCAGATACCTTTGTTGTTTTGGTTCATGCTTTGAAATTAATGAATTGATTTTTTCTTTACTTCTGTAAATTGTGGTTCCCAATATTATCAACAATTCAGTTATGAGTTATCCTTTTCAGATCAAATCATTCGAACAATATCAATCAGCGTATAAAAAAAGTGTAGAAGATCCGGAAAGCTTCTGGGCCGATGTTGCTGAACATTTTCAATGGAAAAAGAAATGGGACAAAGTACTGGAATGGAATTTCAAAGAACCAAAAGTAGAATGGTTTAAAGGAGCAAAGCTCAACATCACCGAAAATTGTATTGACCGCCATCTTGAAAAGCTGGGCGATAAACCGGCTATCATCTGGGAGCCTAATAATCCCGAGGATAGGGTGAGAGTGGTAACTTATAACCGCCTGCATAAACGGGTTTGCCAGTTTGCACAGGTGTTAATCAACAATGGAGTTAAAAAGGGCGACAGGGTTTGCATCTACATGGGCATGGTGCCCGAACTGGCTTATGCTGTATTGGGGTGTGCAAGAGTAGGCGCAATCCACAGCGTAATTTTTGGGGGCTTTAGTGCACAAAGTATTGCCGACAGGTTGTATGATGCCCAGGCTGAATTTATTGTTACATGCGATGGTGCTTACAGGGGCAATAAAGATATTCCGTTAAAAGCGGTGATTGATGATGCACTGATAGGAAACAGAACCATAAAAAAAGTAATTGTTTATACAAGAACACGTACGCCTGTTTCCATGCTAAAAGGAAGAGATGTTTGGTGGGAAGATGAAATGGAGATAGTAGAAGAGGCCTATCCCGACCTTCCCAAAGGGAAGGCCATCCAAACACAGCCCTCGCCTGATGTGAATATTCTTACTCAGACAAATGATATGATAAGCGAGGCTTTGCAGCAAAGCGAAGCCCCTCCTTCGGAGGGGTTTGGGGAGGCTGTTGAAATGGATGCAGAAGATCCACTGTTCATTTTATATACATCGGGCAGTACAGGAAAACCAAAAGGAGTTGTTCACAGCAGTGCAGGATATATGGTTTGGACGGGTTATACGTTTGTAAATACGTTTCAATATAATCCCGGTGATATTTTTTTCTGTACTGCTGATATTGGTTGGATTACAGGGCATAGTTATATTCTGTATGGCCCTTTAAGTGCAGGTGCAACTTCTGTTATGTTTGAAGGCATTCCTACCTGGCCCGATGCAGGACGTTTCTGGGATATTATTGACAAACATAAAGTGAACATACTGTACACTGCCCCAACAGCAATCAGAAGTTTGATGAGCTATGGAACAGATCCCTTGAAAGGAAAAAATCTTTCCTCTTTAAAAGTATTGGGTACAGTTGGCGAACCCATTAATGAAGAAGCATGGCATTGGTATGATGAGCATATAGGAAAAAAGAAATGCCCCATTGTTGATACATGGTGGCAAACAGAAACAGGAGGTATAATGATTACAAACCTTGCAGGTGTTACAGATGCCAAAGCAAGCTGGGCTACCTTACCTATGCCGGGAGTGCAACCTGTACTTGTTGATGAAAACGGAAAAGAGGCCTCCCCAAACCCCTCCGAAGGAGGGGCTTCAATAACCTCAGGCAATTTGTGCATCAAGGCTCCATGGCCAGGGATGTTAAGAACAACATGGGGCGATCATGAACGTTGCCGTTTGAATTATTTTTCAGCGTATGAAAATTTATATTTCACAGGTGATGGCGCACTGAAAGATGAAAATGGAAATTACAGAATAACCGGAAGAGTGGATGATGTGCTGAATGTAAGTGGCCATCGTTTAGGTACCGCCGAAATTGAAAATGCCATCAACATGCATGCAGGTGTTATTGAAAGCGCCGTGGTGGGTTATCCTCACGACATAAAAGGGCAAGGCGTTTATGCGTATGTAATTTATGGCCACATGCATGGCGATGAAAACATGACACGGGAGGACATTCTCCAAACTGTGGTACGTATCATTGGCCCGATTGCTAAACCCGATAAAATTCAGTTTGTTACCGGGTTGCCAAAAACAAGAAGCGGAAAAATTATGCGGAGAATTTTAAGAAAAATTGCAGAGGGCGAAACAGAAAACCTGGGAGATGTTTCTACATTACTTGATCCGGCAGTTGTAGATGATATAAAAAACAATAAAATATAAAATACAAGAGGCTGTCTCAAAAGTCGTTATTGCGAACATAGAGAAGCAATCTGCAAAAATTGATCAATTAATAAACAGATAGATTGCTTCGGTCGTTCCTCCCTCGCAAAGACGTTTAACGACTTTTGAGACAGCCTCTTTTACTTAACAGTGGATTTTGGGTATTGTTCCAATGTAAGTTTTTATGATAAGGCTTACTGATTAATCCAATGGCATCTTTGCAAACCACAATGTTTTACCGCTTTTTGTTTCGCCAAGAAAAACAATTTGCCCTTTTCCCAAAAGGAGAAATGGATATTTGTTGTTTACATAATAATCTGATTTGCCCTGCCCAAACTGTACAAATTCACCAATGGTTGCAGCAGCCAGGTTAATTTTGCTTACGTTTGGATAAACAAGGAATTTATATTTGCTGTCGCCCAGTTCTTTTTCAGTTTTTACTCCTTTCATTTCCATAATAGCCCAGTATAAACTTTTACCGTCATTGCTTTCAACAAGTATTTGATTGTTGGGAGCCATTTTTGCTTCTTTATCATTCTCTTCACGCCTTACTCCGTATTGAGCTTTCAAATTTCCTTTACTGTCAAAATGAAGCATGATAATATCTGTATAAGCAGTTGTACCTGCAGCACGCCTGTTACCAAAGCCACCGGGTGTAGAATAGTTTTGTCCGGTTATTAATAAATCTCCATTGCTTACTAATCTTATATCTGCAATTCTGAATTTTCTACCGGTATAATCAGGCGATTTTTTTTGTGATGGAGGGTTCTGCGCCTTTTTTTCAAAATCAGAAATGGGTGTACTGGTAACATAAGCCACTTTGCCATTTTCAATTTTTACAATTTGAAAGTTTTTAGCTTTAAACTTATCATCTTCCGGTTTTTCGTTCAGGTAATCCGTTTTGTTTTCATTGGCAGGGCCATAAATAAACATGGCATCGCCTGTACTTACAAAAGACCCGTCAAAAATTCCATGATTAGATGCAATTGAAATCCTTTGTTTGATGTCACCTGATGCACCTACTCTTACAAAGCTGTAATTGCCTGCATTGGGATCAGCAGCCTTGTTCATACCCCTGCCGCCCATTGGTGCAAAAAGGATGGCAATGTCTTCATCTGTTTCTGCGTCTTCATCAGCTTCATCTGTATTGATAGCGGCAATCATCTGAGGGTTTTCAAATTCTATTACCTTATCAGAAAGTTGATTTAACTCGGAATCATATCTCAGAACATGAATTTTTTTATACTGCCGTAACCCATCATTACGGTCGCCTTTTTCACCTACGATGATAATTACACTTCCGCTTTCATTTTGCTCGGCATGAGACGGATAAAAAAACTTATTACCATCTTCTGATTTTGGTTTCAGTTTTTCTTTCAATTCAATTTTAATATCATAACCACCCCAAAACCAGTTCCATTTCTTTTTAATGAGCTTGCGGCGTAATACAAGAGTACCCATGAGGTTGCGCTCAACTGTTACTGCACTCATTTCCCATTCATCACCTTTATCGGCCCGGTAGCCTTTTAATTTTTCAAGCGGCTGTTCACTTTCTTGCATACCCTTGAAATTGAAATTAAGGTCAAATGTATAGGTCTCAAATTTTGCTTTTCGGCCACTGGCTTTTGTAACATAGGTCATTGTCATTTCATTCTTTGCCTCATCAATTTTGGGCTCATACAAATAACCCTTGTTTGCTTTTTTGGAAATTTCATGTGTAGCTTCTTTCGAAAGCTGTTGTGCATTTGTTAAATGACAAACTGCCATTAACAAAAACGTGAAATAAAGTTTCGGTTTCATGTTGTGAAATTTGAAACCAAAGAAACTTCTTATCACAAAAGGGAACCATACCCCCGTGAGGGTATTTTTATTAACGCAGGATTGTTACTTCTGTTCCTATGGGCAGCATGTTGTATAATTCTTTGGCGTATTCCCTTTTGGTGGAAATGCAGCCCAGGGTCCAGTTATAAAAGTAATCTACAAAGCGGTCTTCATTTCGGCGGGTGGCGTGTATGCCAATGCCACCACCGGGTTTTGCGTTTGAAGGTATAAGACCGTTGTGCTTGCGTTCATTGAATTTGTCCAGGCTTTCATGCGTAGGATAATCCAGTAACAGAAAAGGCCCCCATTCGGGATGAATTTTTTTAGCAATTATTTTGAAGTGCCCCTCTGGTGTGCGGCGATCACCTTCCATCATTTTATCTGTCATTTCGCTGGTGCCAAATACAACCGGATAGGTAAAGAGCCATCCTTCCTCATCATATACCTTCAGCTCATAATTGCTTTTGTCTATGATCACTTTGTAAGAGCTTGCTTTTTTTACATGAAGATTTTTATGGCTTGATTTGTTGCGGTGAAGAAATGTAAAACCGCTCAGTAAAAGCATTGTAACAGAGCTGAGAAAAAAAACGGTTGATTGGCTTTTCATTTTACACATATATTTTCAATACCTGTGTAACGGCGAAAAATTATGCCATATTTTATAACTGGGATTAATTAACAAACTGTTTATGGGAAGTGGTGGATAATTAAATTGTTCAGGGCATAAAAAAGCCGCTTTCAGAAAAAAGCAGCATTTCTGTTATATGGAAGATAAGCTTAGTGAACACTTTTTGTTCCTGTGTTTTTTACACTCATTACCTGCAATCTTTGTAAAAGTAATCCCAGGTAGCCATAGAACTTGAAAACGACTCCGGTTGGTCAAATTGATTATAAGCTACCCGAAGTTCAAAAAAAGGCATTCTAATACCATCCAGAATAGAATGAGTTGTATTTCTGTTTATAAGTAAAGGTAAAAAATGACGCCTTTCATCAAAAAAATTACAACGTTCAAAAACCGGATCAATAAGAAAGCGGTAATCTCTTAGTAATTTATTATCAGTGCTTTCGTGTTTGTAATAAAGAGTTCCTCCGTTGTTACTTAATTGAGATTGTTCAATATTCCCATTGTTACCTGTAAGGGTGATTGTATCTGTAAGTACAGGTATTATTGAGTCGTTTGGGTTAAACCATCTAAAATTAATTGCAGTTATTTCTGATGTTGTGAATAAAAGCTGAAGCTCAACGATTTTTATAAAAATATTTGGGGATGTTGAATTAACATAATATAATTTGACGGCACTCAAAAAACCAGATGTATTATATACGAATACTCGTTTAGAAGTGGGATATAAAATACCAGGTTTGTAGTATTCTTTCCACAAGGGAATATTTTTCTTGTCAGAAATTATTTTCTGAATTTCAATTAATCTTGAACGATAAAAAACGCTTATTTCAGTTATGTTACCACTTTTATAATTGAATTTATAACAATCGGGATTATTTAAAGTATAATTCGCTTTATTATTAACTACTATTGAATCAATATTACAAGTTAATTCTTTGCTCTCAATTGTTCGGGTCTTTTTACAAGACAACATTAGAACAGCTAAAAAAAATATAAAAATGCTATGCTTCATTATTGGTTGCATTTGTAATAATAATCAGAGTGCCACGGATCCCAGGAAACAAATAAGGGTAAGCCGAAATTATTTACACCAGTTCTGATTTGCTGGAAAACTTCAGAATAATTGAAATTCTGACATTTGTTAATTGTAATCGTATATTTCTCATTCATAAGAACGGGTAAGTAAATGGGATCAAATAATAAATCTCTGTGAATTGTTATCGGATCGGTAAGAAAAAAATAATTATTTCTAAGCGGGTTTTCTTTGTTAACAACCAGGTACTTGTAAGAAATACCATTCAAATTCCAGGAATCCGAGAATGCACTGTCAGTTACTCCGTTTGCGACGGTATAATAATAAATACTGTTACCAATTGGGTTTATACTATCTGTTGAATTAAATGAAGATATTCTTGCGGTTGACAGCTGTTTACCGGTATAGGCAAAAAGGGAAGAACGAACTTTTTCATAAACATTACGAGCAGAGTTAAAGCGGTAATGAGTAAAAGAAGTTAACAGGTCATTTGTATATCTGTATTCATATTTTCTGGTAAAAGATTGTATTGGAATAAAATAGTAAGCCTTGCTTATCAGTAAGTTTCCTGTGTA
>CAMTVU010000066.1:0-15973 GCA_947085245.1 uncultured Chitinophagaceae bacterium
AGAATAAATTAGGAATTAAAAATTAAAAATGAAGAATAAAAAAGTATAATGGCCCCCCCCTTTTTCGTTTGTTATTTTTCATTTCACATTTGTCATTTCGTCACCATCCATTCGCCAGTACATCAGCAATATGTAATGTTTGAAGAGGATGTCCTTTGTGTTTAATGTACCCATCAAGATGCATCAAACAACTCAGATCAGTGGAGATCATATACTGAGCGCCGGTAGCCAGTGCATTGTTCACTTTCTGATCGGCCATGGCAATGGAGATGGGTTCAAACTTCACGGCAAATGTGCCCCCAAAACCACAGCAGGTTTCCACATCATTCATTTCTACCAGTTCCAATCCCTGCACATTGCTTAATAATTTACGTGGAGCTTCCTTGATCTTGCATTCACGCAGTGCAGCGCAGCTGTCATGATAAGTGGCTTTCCCTTCCAGCTTTGCACCGATGTTTTCAACTTTCAGTACATCCACCAAAAACTCACTGAATTCATACATACGTTTATTCATGCCTTTCACTTCATTGTGCAGTGATGAGTTGTCGAATATTTTTCCGTAATAGTTACGTACAAAACCGGCGCAGGAAGCGCTTGGTGCAACAATATAATCTGTACCTGAAAAGTCTTTCAGAAATTTGCCTGCCACATCTTTGCATTCATCCTGGAAACCTGCATTAAAAGCCGGTTGACCACAGCAGGTTTGATTGGTATTATAACTGACAATGCAACCCAACTTCTCCAGCACCTTCACCATATTAAAAGCGGTTTGCGGATAAAGCTGATCAACAAAGCAGGGAATAAATAATTGAATATTCATGATACTCTCTCTGCAAGAACAGAGCAGTTATTTCTTTAAAGATAAGTTCAATGCTATCATCTTCAGTGCAGTAAGGGCACTCTCCTCGCCTTTATGACCCTGCTTGCCTCCAATACGTTCCCGGGCCTGTTGCTGGCTTTCAACAGTAAGCACACCAAAAACAGTGGGCACATCTAACATAAGATTTAATTGTGTAACACCATCCACCACAGCTTTGCACACATATTCAAAATGCGGCGTATCGCCTCTTACTACACAACCCAATGTAATAAAAGCATGCGGACGTGTATTTATATTCCCCGATTTATTTTCCCAATAGGCTTTTACCGCAAATGGAATTTCAACAGCGCCGGGCACTGTAACCGTAACAATATTATTTACAGCAAACTCCTGTAATTTTTTTCTGCAGCCTTTTTCCAGTTCATCAACGATTGCTGCATTCCATTCGGTACGTACCAACACAATACAGGCACCCGAAAAATCATGAGTGCCTGCGCTTAACTGATATAAGTTGCTGTTGCTGACCTCTGCCATATAACAATTGGTTAAGCGTTGTTTAATTAATCATTGTTCACAACTCCCAAACGGGCCAAATACTTTTCAGCCAAACCGCCCATATTTGTTTTGGGATATTTTTCTTTGATGATCTTTAAGAGGTCAGCAGCTTTTTCTTTCTTACCAATTACTTCATAGGCCATAGCAGCACGGAACAGGTTTTCTGATGAAGTATATTCATCCTTCTCATTCAGCTTACCTGCTTTTTCATACAACCCGGCGCCTTTCTCTTTTTTATCTGTACTCATATATGCATCGCCCAGCATACGCCATGCTGCACTCTGTATCTGCGTGGCACCCGTTGAAAAATCTTCCAGGTGTTTAATGGCATTTTTAAAATCGCCTTTACGCAGGTAAACAGAACCTGCATAATAATTTGCAAGATTGGCAGCATCTGTACCACTGTATGTTTTAATGATCTTTAAAAATCCTGCAGATGAGCCATCGCCATTCAAAGCAAGGTCAAAGGAATCTTTTGCAAAATATGCTTCGGCACGGCTCATGGCTTCAATTGCTTTTTTCTGCTTTGGCGCCTGTACGAAGTTTTTGTAAACCAACCAGCCGCCGGCAAGTAAAATCACCAAACCACCAATATACATCACGGGTTTTGATAAACTTCCCCAGAAATCTTTTGCTTTTTTAATGGCATGCACTTCGTTTAATTCCTGTGCAATTGTTTTTTTTGTTTCAGACATTGTATTATTAATTCAGGTTAAATTCTTGTTTTTTATTCTTCCAGTTGGTGAGGACAGCATACTCAACTCATTACTGATTATTCATCACTCACTATTCTAATCAACAATAAACGGATAATTTGCATCCGTGTACACATCCTTCAGCAATTCATCAGCATCAGGCCATGGGCTTTCTTCAGCAAACTGTACACTCTCTTCCACTTCTGCTTTTACTCTTTCATTGATCACTTCAATTTCTGCTTCACTTACACCAAACACCTGTAATAATTTCTGCTTCGATGTTTCAATCGGATCTCTTTCTTTGTATTCTTCCACTTCTTCTTTGGAACGATACTTCTGCGGATCACTCATAGAGTGACCTTTGTAACGGTACGTCTTAATCTCCAGTAGAGTTGGGCCATCGCCTTTTCTTGCACGGCTCACTGCACGGGCAACACTTTCGTGTACACTTTCAGGATCCATTCCGTCAATACTGTCGGCTGGCATATCATAAGCATCTGCCAGTTTATAAATATCAACTACGTTACTTGTACGTTCTACCGAAGTACCCATTGCATAGTTGTTGTTTTCACAAATAAAAACCACCGGCAACTTCCACAACATTGCCAGGTTAAATGTTTCATGCAGCATACCCTGGCGTGCAGCGCCATCACCAAAAAAAGTAAGGCACACATTATCGGTACCATTGTATTTTTCAGCAAAAGCCAAACCGGCACCCGTGCCAATTTGTGCACCCACAATACCATGACCGCCAAAGAAACCAACATCCACACCAAAAAAGTGCATACTTCCACCCTTTCCTTTTGAACAACCGGTTGCTTTACCATACAACTCGGCCATGCAACTTTTTGCACTCACCCCTTTGGCAATTGCCAATCCATGATCACGGTAAGCCGTAATCATTTTATCTTCTCCCTTTGTTGCCGTCATACAACCCGCAGCAATTGCTTCCTGCCCAATGTAAAGATGACAGAAACCACGTATTTTCTGCATTCCGTATAACTGCCCGGCTTTTTCTTCAAACCGACGAAGCAAAAGCATCAGCTCGTACCAGTATAAGTATGTTTCTTTTGTGAATTTAGTGGACACGTCGTGATTTTTTTTAGAGTCGCAAAGATAAGGGGCTCAAGGCAATTTAAGAGCGCCGATTTTGGATTTTGGAACCTGGGTTTTGGATTCTGGATTTTGCTTTTTGTTTTTTTATGTAACCGGCTGTTTTGCCTTCATTTAGCTATGGTTGTGTCACTCACTTGTACGTTCGGGAATTCTATTCATCAACCCACCCCTTTTGACATTGTTTAAGTGGAACATTTTTCCGCCTCCTGCTTTGGCTGAACAGTCTCTCTATGGCTATGTTATTAAGTTAAGGAATTAAAATTAATTGCGCCACCCTTCAGGGTGGTGATAAAATAAATTGCTTGTTGTATTGGCTTTAACCAAACAATTCTTTGGGCTAAAGCCCTCTTTGTTTTTACTAATTTTATCCCTGTCCTAAAGGACAGGGCAATAAAAAAATCTTAACTTAATAACATTGCTCTTAGAGACGGGATAGGCTCTCTGCGAACTCTGTGTCCTCTGTGTGATATATTCTTCTTCCGTGACTTCCGTATCTCCGTGGCAATCCTCTTCTTATCTTGCAGCCCATGCTTTCGTTAAAGTCAATCTTATTAACCCAGTTTAAAAACTACGCCCATCAAAGCTTTACATTTGAGGAAGATATTGTTGCCATCACCGGTGCAAACGGTATGGGCAAAACCAATCTGCTCGATGCCATTCACTATCTCTGTTTCACCAAAAGTTATTTTACCGGTATTGATAACAATAATGTGCAGCACGGATCAAGCGGTTTTCGTATCGAAGGCATCCTGAAAGAAGCAGAAGAAGAACTCAACACCACCATAATACTCCGTGAAAACGGGAAGAAAGAAGTTAGCTGCAACGGAGCAGCTTATGAAAAATTTTCGCAGCATATCGGTAAGTACCCCTGTGTTGTGATTGCTCCCGATGATGTGGAACTCATTATTGGCGGCAGTGAAGAACGCCGCAGGTTTTTAGATACAGTACTTTCTCAATTAGATGCTGATTACCTGCAGCAACTCATCACTTATAACAAAGTATTGCAGCAGCGCAACAGCTATTTAAAATCGGCCGCACAAACACAAACAAAAAACGATGCCCTGCTTGATGTGCTGGATCAGCAATTATCAGTTGCCGGAAATTTCATTCATAATAAACGGGCCCTCTTTTTACCAAAGTTTAATGAAGCAGTGATTGCTTTTTATAAGATCATTGCAGGTAAAGCAGAAGCAGTGCTTATGCAATACGAAAGTCAAATGCTGCAACTTCCATTTGAACAGCTTTTACGGCAAACAAGAGAAAGAGATTACCTGCTGCAGCGCACATCAACCGGTATTCATAAAGACGATTTACTTTTTCAGCTGGATAATGAACCCTTTAAACAAACTGCTTCACAAGGGCAACGTAAAAGTTTACTCTTCAGTTTAAAACTTGCCGAAGCCGAAACTTTGAAACAACACAAAGGCTTTGCTCCGCTGTTGTTATTGGATGATGTGTTTGAAAAATTAGATGAACAGCGCATGCACAACCTGCTTCACTATGTATGTACTCATCATGGGGGACAGGTATTTTTAACCGATACGCATCAGAAACGAATGACCAGGGCTTTTGAAGAGCTGGGAATGAAAGTACAGGTAGTAGAACTGTAACAAACAATTATCAATTAACGGTATGTGCTATTAAAGAATCACATAATTGCAGTTACACTTGTGACCTTTGTGCATACTTTGCGTTATTCGTGTTACACTTTTTATTCAAAGATTTTTGAAGTAGCACCAAGAACACGGAGTTTGACACTAAGTTCACGAAGCAATTATTGAAAATCAATCAATAATAACAACACAAGGCGTTATCAATTATATTTTATCTTTACAAAATGAGCGAAGTATCCATTCAGGAAGCCATGCAGCAGTTTTTAGAAAAGAGCAAACTCAAACAAAGAGTACGGGCTTTGCAAATTAAAGATGTATGGGAAGAACTCATGGGCAAAACCATTGCTAAATACACTGAAGATATTAAACTCATCAATCATCAACTCATCATCACTACCACAATGGCCCCCTTAAAACAGGAGTTGATTTTTCAACGGGAAAAAATCCGCAACCGCATTAATGAACTGTTTAATGAACATGCGGTAAAAGAAGTAATCATCAAATAATTTACTGCCAGGAACTGGTCAGACCACGCTGAGGCGTGGGCCGACCGTATCAACTCTGTACTGCAAGGTCGGCCCAGGCCTCGTGGCCTGACCCGAATATACTGCAAGGTCGGCCCAGGCCTCGTGGTCTGACCCGAATATACTGTACGGTCGGCCCACGCCTCTTGGTCTGACCGGATATACTGCAAGGTCGGCCCACACCTCGTGGTCTGACCGGATATACTGCAAGGTCGGCCCACGCCTCGTGGTCTGACCGGATATACTGCAAGGTCGGCCCACGCCTCGTGGTCTGACCCGGATTCCTAAACAATTTTTTTTATACCTTCAAGAAAACCACTTTTATGCATTTTATTGAAAACGAAGTTTACCATATTTACAATCGTGGTAACAACCATCAAACAATTTTCTTTAACCCATCCAACTACCAGCATTTTCTGAATAAAGTGAGAAAAGACTGGCAGCCAAATTGTGAAATACTTGCATGGTGCCTCATGCCAAATCATTTTCATTTTTTGATACAGGCTACTGCTGAATCATGTAAAGAAATTCCTGCTTATGGTGGCAAACCAATGCAGATACTTACAAGAAAAATAGGTTTAACATTAAGCAGCTATGCTCAATATATCAATCAGCAGAATAAAACAACCGGCTCTTTGTTTCAGCAAAAAACAAAAGCAAAATGTATTTCAGCATTTGAAACCGG
Organism: uncultured Chitinophagaceae bacterium; assembly: GCA_947085245.1. GTDB lineage: Bacteria > Bacteroidota > Bacteroidia > Chitinophagales > Chitinophagaceae > Lacibacter. Next base: position 6,009 of record CAMTVU010000066.1, read on the forward strand.
TCAGACCACGAGGCGTGGGCCGACCGTGGCATCTCCTGCATATATCATCAATTGTATGCATTACATTCATCAAAACCCACTGAAAGCGAATCTGGTTTTAAAAATGGAAGACTGGCCTTACAGTTCATTTGAAGTTTATACAGGATTCAGAAACGATAACATGTGTAACAAAAATCTGCTATTGTCACTTACAGATTATGATCTTCTGAATTTTTATGCTGATAGCTACCGGGTTATTGAAGACAGTGATATACATTTTTCATGGTAGATAATCAATTTGAAACTCCGGAACAAACTTTCAAATATTGTACGCAAGGTCGGCTCACGCCTCGTGGTCTGACCGGATAATAATTCTAATACTAACAGCTCCCAATAAGCTCATCGGTTTCCACATGAATTATCTCAGTTGAATTACTGATGCAGATCATGGTTTATATTCCTGTTGGTATGCAACTTTGAAAGTGACAATAAAATCTGAAACCTTAAAAGCATAATCCCATGAGCTATCTTACAGTTTCACATTGCGGCACCGAACACCAGGAATGGTTAAAAGCCATTGACTTTTACGACAACGAAATTGACATTCTTGAAAACAGGCTTACTGAAATAGCAAGGAAAAATACCAGTCAGGAGGCTATGGCAGGAGTTGAGCATTTTCAAAACCAGTTCATTGTTCAGCGAAACAATATTGATGAACTGCGGCACAACATTAACGAACATGCACACAAAACCATGCTGGATGCACAACAGCACGCCGGGCATATTGAAACAGCCCGTGCCGAAGAGCATGATAAAATGAAAGAAGAATTTACAAGCTTTGAAAAAGTGGTGAATGAACTGCGACAGGAGTTCAATGATTATCTCACGAAATGGATGTGATCTCTTTATAATCTGACCGTGCAATCGGTCAGCTGTTAACGAAACTGCCTTTTAAGGCGGCTTCTTCTTTTTTATATCATGCGATCTGCTGCAAATCATCCCCCCACTCTCACTCTCGGATCTGCAACAGCATACAGCACATCAGCCAGCATATTGATCAGCACAAAAATAAAAGCGCTTAACAACACACTGCCCATCACTACCGGATAATCTAATTTCTCCAGCGCATCAACCGTTATTTTACCAATTCCTTTCCAACCAAAAATATATTCCACAAAAAAAGCACCCGCTAGCAATTCGGCAAACCAACCGGTAACGGCAGTGATTACGGGATTGAGTGCATTCCGTAACGCATGTTTCCAAATCACCACTCTCCTGCTCAATCCTTTTGCATAAGCAGTGCGTACATAATCCTGGTTGAGAACATCCAGCATAGAGCTGCGTGTAAGCTGTGTAATAATTGCCAGCGGACGAATGCCCAATGTTACTGCAGGAAGAATGAGATTTTGTAAAGTATAATAGTGTTCGCCTGTTTCTACATGAATGTCAAACCAACTGCCGGTCATATTCAAACCCGTGTATTTGTTCAATACAAATCCAAACACATAAGCAATGACGATGCCCATGAAAAAAGAAGGAGCCGAAATACCAATGATGCTGCTGAACACCGCCGATGTATCCATCCATGTATCTTTTTTTACAGCAGCAATCACACCTAAGAAAACACCCAGTACTGTTGCCAGTATCATGGCAGCAACAGCCAGCATAATGGTGCCTGGCAAGGCTTCCATCAGCAACTCTACCACTTGTTTTTTTGTTTGATAACTGCGCCGCAGGTAAGGAATTTTAATGGCTATGTTTTGTTTACCGCCAATAAATAAACCCTGTAATTGTTTTTTTTCAATGTCTTCTTTGCTGTGAATGGCAATGGGCGATACATCGTTTACGTACAAAATAAATTGTTTCCATTTGGGTTGATCGAGGTACAATTCTTTTTTGATGTTGCTGATGGTGGCGCTGTCGCCTGTTTGTCCCATCACCAATCTTGCCGGATCACCAAATCCCTGGAACATCCAGAACACAACCGTAACCACACCTGCCAGAACGAGGATGCCGTAAATGAATTTTTTAAGAATGTAATTGCCCAATATTGAGATGAGTGATTATTTTTTTATAAGCCAAAAATAAGCAAACCGCTTGTTGCAGTTGTACCCTTCGTCAGATTGTGTCCCTGAATGTATTGCTTTTCAAGTCTCCAGACTTTGAAGTTTTATGCATCCCGCCAAGGGCGGGATTGTTTTAAAAAAAAGTCGTGAGACTTTTGGCATAAAACTGCGAAGTCTGGAGACTTCGCAGAGCGGTAAAAGAATTTTTTAAGAATGTATCTTGTCAATGATTGAATTATTACAAATCAGCCAAACAATTCCTTTACGACTTCTTCTTTTGATTTATGAAAATGAATTGCAATATCAGAAAGTATTGCAGATAATGTACCTATTTTCATTGGGCTATGATTGGGAATGGTAATATGATGTTCTCCATTGTGATTTGTTGTAAGCCTTATATGACTGCCCGATTGTCGGGTTACAACATACCCGAATTCCTTAAGATATTTAATGAGGTCCTGCCCGCTTATATCTCTTGGAATTTTCATGCTGCAATCACTTCTTCTTTCACAATATGCAGACGAATGATCCTTTTCTTATCATCATCAAAATGGCATCTCACAGCATCAACAACAAACTTCCTCAAGTCTTCCATTGTATCTGCCTCGCTGAATATGGAAACTCCTAAAGCTTTTGCAATAAAGCCGCCTTCCGGGCTTTCTTCAACTAAAAAAATAATTTCTTCCATATAGATTTTTTGATTTCACTTTAAAGTTAATCAATCTTATTAAAACCTGCAGCACTCCATTTCTCCACCACCACCGGGCCATTCATTTTATACAAGGTTGGTACGGCACGGGCTGCCGTTTTTAAAGCTGTTACATCACAGGTTACTATTGTAAGCTGGCTCAGTAATTTGCCAAACCCGATAGCGGTAGTTTATTTTATAGTGTCAGTCTTTGTCCTATTAATTGTGTCAATAATTTGTTTTGATACTGTACTGTCCATAACCTTGTTTTGTTGACTCGATTTTTGCGATTTTGGGATCGAGTAATGTAAAATTATTTTGAATGTAGCTGTCGTAATTATCATCGATATTAGAATTACAAGAAAAATACTCTTTTCTCTATTTTTTTCTTTAAGTCTTGCAAGATATTTAGCAAGCATCCAGATGAAAAGCATTGCTACACCAAAAATAATTCCTAAAAAACCGCCCGTTATACCAATGTCGATAAGTAAATCTTTAAAGAGAATAATGAAATAGTAAACTAGCCCGATTTCAACAATGCAAAGTAAAAAATAAAACAAGTGATATTTATTGCCTCTGTCTGAAGAATGCAAAGCAAAAATTATTAACTCAAGCCATACAAACATTGATAAAAGAAAAAATGAAGGCAGCAGGATACTTTTAATGTCAGTGTTCTCTATACTCGATGAATAGATAAAGAGAGCATTGAATATTCCAAAAATTGTTATTAAGTTAGTGCTTTTGTCTAAGAATATTTTAAAAGGAGTCTCTGAAGAAATTTTATTATTGTCCATGAAAAGGAGGGTTTTTAAATTACCGCTAACTCGAATATATGCGAAAGTTCTCAGGCCTTAAAACTTTAAACAACCTTTCAAAATGATTTCTATTCAGGATGTTTCTAAAAAACTTTTGCAATAAAACTAATTTCTTCCCTACCGATGGCCCTCCATAAGTTAATCAATCTTATTAAAACCTGCAGCACTCCATTTCTCCACCACCACCGGGCCATTCATTTTATACAAGGTTGGTACGGCACGGGCTGCCGTTTTTAAAGCTGTTACATCGCAGGTTACTATTGTAAGCTGGCTCAGCAATGCATCGCCGCTGAAAAATACTTTTGCAGCTTCGGGCACACTTGTAACAATGAGTAACTTTTCTTTAGCCGCCAGTTTTGATACCTGTTTCACCCATGCATCATTTGCTTTTAATCCGTTGGTGCCTTTTACAAATAACAAATAATAAGTTCCCGGTTGTTCCAGAATATTGGCTGTCAAATCAGCACCATCAACCGTCTTGAGATCAAAATCCTTGATCTTCGGTTCATTGTTCTTTCCTTTAGCAATGAGCGTTTGCTTGCGGTCAACAAATTTCCAGGTGCTGTCGGGTAAATTGCTCATGGCAAATTCCTGCTGCTTACCATCTTTCTCATAAACAAACTTATATTCAAATTTATCGGGCACTGCATCAGCAGGTACCTTCCGTAATTCTATGATGTTGTTTCCTTTTTTAAAAGGCAGACAATCAACAACGGGTAAATATTTTAGTGTGTACCATTGAAATCCAAAAGAAAGAACAACTGCTGAAGTAATCTTAGCAACATTCAGCCAATTCTGTGCAAACAATGGTTTTACCTGGTTGCGATAGTTGAAAATAATGGCAATTAAAACAAGTAAGAGTAAATCTTTTAAGAATGATTGTTGCGGTGTTAACGGCAAACAATCACCAAAGCAACCGCAGCTTGCAAACTTAGCCGAGCCATCCGCATTTGTTGCCAGCCATGCATAACCGGTTAAAAAAGTAAAGAAGATGATGAGCAATAACAATAACCAGCTGAAGAGTTTCATCCGCCATCCTATGATCACCGCCACGCCTGCAATGATCTCAAATGCATTCATGAGAATGGACAATGTCAATGTATAATCATGAAAACCCTGAATGCCCCATGCTTCAAAAAATTCCTGCATCTTGTAACTTAATCCCAGCGGATCATTGGCCTTTACCAATCCGGAAAAGATGAACATGATTCCTGTAAACCAGCGGATAATTATGAGTAATACTTTCATGGTGAATGGTCAATGGTGAATAGTGAATTTATCTCTCCTACTTCTTACTTCCTACCTCCTGCAATCGTTCAGACCGCCTTCAGCGTTCCGACCGTACTTCTTACTTCCTACTTCCTGCATCTTCCCTCACCCCTGCTGTACTCCTTCTGCAATCAGGATCAATCCAAAAACTGCATAATTGAGGATGTCATAATAGTTGGCATCAATACCTTCGCTCACTAATGTTTTTCCTTCATTCAGTAATATCTGCCTGATGCGTTGCAGCTTGGCAAGGATGAGATCAACAAAACTTTCCTGGCTCATTTCACGCCAAGCTTCGCCGTAATCATGATTTTTATCCAGCATCAGCAATTGTGCCTGTGTCACTTTTGCATTATACAGTTCCAATACTTTATCCAACGCCAATTCTTCTGCTTCACCTTCCTTCAATTCCAATTGTATTAAACCTATTATTGCATAGTTAAGGATGCCTTTAAATTCCGACGCAATTGTATCGCCAATCTTTTGCTCTTGTTTTTCCTGGATGGTGCGGATGCGTTTGGCTTTGATATAGATCTGGTCAACAATGGAAATGGTGCGGTACACCCTCCAGGATGTTCCGTAATCAATTATTTTCTTTTTAAAAATATCCCTGCATTCAGCGATGGCTTTTGTATATTGATCAATTGTACTCATTCGTTGTTTAAAAATTGTTTCGTTAATTCGTGCTCTTAACACATCCCTCAAAAATACAATGTACACACTCAACTGCAAAGGAAGATTATTGGTGATTGAAAAGCCCGTGGTAATGGGCATTCTCAACATTACCCCCGATTCCTTTTACAGCGGCAGCCGTGTTCAGCAAACAGATGATGTATTGCAAAAGGCCGGGCTAATGATCAATGAAGGCGCTGTTATCCTTGATATTGGCGGGCAAAGTACAAGGCCGGGCAGTGACCGTTTATCTGCTGAAGAGGAATTACAAAGAGTATTGCCAGCCATTCAACTCCTCAAAGAAAAATTTCCTGCTGCTTTTCTTTCAATTGATACCTATCATTCAACTGTTGCTAAAGAAGCAGTGGCTGCAGGTGTAGATATAGTCAATGATATCAGCGCCGGTGATATGGATGAGCAAATGCTTTCAACCGTTGCCGCATTGAAGGTTCCTTTTATTGCCATGCATATAAAAGGAACACCAACCAACATGCAGCAAAACCCAACTTATGAAAATGTAACAAGGGAAATAGTTGATTACTTCATTCAAAAAACAAATGCCTGCAAACAGGCAGGAATTACTGACATGATCATTGATCCCGGTTTTGGTTTTGGCAAAACCATTGAACATAATTTTCAATTGCTGAAAAAACTGGAAACATTTCAAATGTTTCATGTTCCTGTGCTTGCAGGGCTCAGCCGCAAATCAACCATCTGGAAAACATTGAACATTACTGCTGAAGAAGCATTGAACGGTACTACCGTTTTAAATACCATTGCCTTAACAAAGGGCGCTGCTGTTTTACGGGTGCATGATGTAAGAGAAGCAGTGGAGACAATTGAATTGTATCATACTTATACGAATGCATAGCTAAAAAGAAGGCGACCTTATTGTTGTAAGCAGCCTTTTATTTTTGTCGTAAAGTGTTAACTTATAGTTGTTGCGTTGGTCACTGAAAGCAGGCTTTGCAGCAACACTCACTAGTATTGCTGCGTCTGATGACTTGTCAACGTTTGAGCTGTTTAGAAAGATTATTATAAAACCGTTCTAACAACCGCATATTTTCTGTAATAATATCTGCCTGTGCAAACAGGCCGTTGCGGTATTGCAAAGATTTATTGTAATTGGTCATAAGCCCGTTTGTCAATATGACTTTTGCTAAATAACCACTATCTGAAGGGGTTGAATTGATAAACTCAATTGTACCCATTACTGACCCATATTGCTCAAAAGGATACGCCTGAAATTTAAGCAAAACCTGTTGCCCCGGTTTTACTTTACCAAAATTATATTGAGGTATAAGCAATTCTATAAAATAAGAAGTGTTAAGTGGCTCAACATAAAATAATGACTGTCCGCTTTTCATTTCCTGATTCTCCTGAAAAAAACCTGTAAATGAAACAGTACCGGAAACTGGTGCTTTCAGCAGATATTTGTACTCCCATGCCTGTATCTGGCTTTTCATTGTTTGCAATGCCTGTATAAATGTATTTTTCTGTGCAATGATTTGATTTTCTAATTCAGCAATTTCCTTTCGTTTCTCATTTTGTTGACTTTCATTAGTAATAATTGAGGCGTTTATTTGAGGAAGTGATAATTGCTTTGCAATAAGTTTACTTTTTTCGTTTCGGTAATCTAAAGCTGAAATCACTTTGTCTTTTACCAGAGATTCATTTGCATCAAAGGTTTCATTACTCAGGGAAAGATCCTGCTGAAATAAGTTCTTTTGAGCAGCAAGGATGCTATGCAGTTTTAAAATGTTCTGCATGTCCGTGTGCAACATATTTTTCTTTCGCAAATAGAAGCCACTGCTTAAAAAATCTTTAAACGTAATAAAAGATTGTATAAAGGTTTGATAAGATGACTGCAGTTCCCCTAAAACCTGCCCTCCGTCTCCCCGAACTGAGGAAGCGGCTGAAGGAAAGAAATTTGTAATTTCATCAGTGCGGTTTAAGTCAATCAAATTACTGATGGAATCCAGCTGATTACTGATGTTCATGATAGATTGAGGGTTGCCAATACTTTCCATATAGCCCAATAACTGACCTGACTGCACTTGTTCATTTTCTTTTACTGCAATTTTCAGCAGTTTCCCATCTGTGCGAGTAATCACTTCTTTAGGTGCGTTAACACTGTTTAATTTTGCTTTTGCTGTAACAAGATCAGGATATTGAATAAACCAGCATATTAAGCCAAGCAACAATAGCAGAATAAAAAAATAAACAGTACCCCACCTTACAATAAATGGAGGTTTTTTTGAAATAATTTCCTCAATTTCATTTGAATGATCAGCAAATGTGTTCCGCATCACAAATGCGTTTTCTTTCAAATCTGCATCTTCCGGGAGTAATATCGGTTTATCAGTTTCCAAGTTCTAATTGATTTTTGACAAGTTCATAATATTTCCCTCTTTTCAATGTAAGTTCGGCATGGGTTCCTTCTTCTATAATCTCTCCACTGTCTAATACCACAATTTTATCGGCATTTTTAACCGTACTCAGGCGATGTGCTACCACTATAACAGTTTTATCTTTGAAGAACTGCTGTAAATTTTCCAATATCACTTTTTCATTATTGGCATCTAATGAGTTGGTGGCTTCATCAAAAAAGATAAACTGCGGATTTTTATAAACTGCTCTTGCAATGGATAGTCTTTGCTTTTGCCCGCCGCTGATACCGTTACCTTCTGCTCCCAATTTTGTATAAAAACCTAAGGGCAACGATTCAATGAAAGAAAGGATGTTTGCCGTTTTGCAAGCTTGCATCAATCTTTCACTATTTACTTTTTCATCAGTTACTGTAATGTTTTTCCGGATATTATCGTTGAAAATAAAACTATCCTGCATTACAGCCCCGCTTAAACTGCGCCAGTATTTGGGGCTGATGGTTTTAAAATTAGCTGAACCTAAATGAATATCACCCTTGTAACTTTCATAGAAACGTAAAAGTAATTTAACAAGAGTTGTCTTACCGCTTCCACTCATACCAACAATGGCCGTTATCTTTCCCTGCGGTATGGTTAGGTTTATTTTTTTTAATACCGGTTCATTTCCTGCACCGGGGTAAGTAAAAGAAAGATCTTTTATGTTGATACTATGTTCCTCAGGCAGTACATGATTATACTCTTTATGTGGAGGCTCCTCATCGTCCAATGCATGAATGTCGTTTAAACGCTCAAGGGAAATCTTGGCATCCTGTGCCTGTTGTGTAAAGCCAATCAATTGCTCAATGGGGCTGTTCAGTTGACCGATGATGTATTGAATAGCCAGCATCATGCCTAATGTAAGTTTTCCCTCTATTACCAATTTGGCTACAATAAATGTTATCAGAATATTCTTTCCCTGGTTAATAAAAAAAGCTCCGATTTACTGATACTGATTTAACGATAAACTTTTAAAGTTCAGTTTAAATAAACCTGCCTGCAATCCTTCCCAGGCCCAGCGGTAAGTATTTTCTGCATTATTTAATTTTATTTCCTGCATACCATACACTAATTGCATGGTGGCATTATTTTCTCTTGAAGCGATGGCGAAACGTTGATAATCTAACTTGCGGCGGTATTTTAAAAAAAACTGTATCCACAGAAGGTATAGAAAACTGCCGGCAATAAAAACTATAAATACAGTGAGGTTGTAACTCAACAACACGAAAGAGAAAATAAAAAGATTAATAATCGAGAAAAAGGTATTTAGTGCAGTGCCTGTTAAAAAGCTTTCAATCCGGTGGTGGTCACCAATACGTTGTATAATATCTCCGGGATGTTTACTGTCAAAAAACTGCATGGGTAATTTTAAGAGCTTTGCCCAAAATCCTGAAAGGAGTGAAATATTGATTCTTGTACTGATATGTAACAGAATACGGCTTCGGATAAATTCAACGATTGTTTGGGAAAAGAGCAACATCAATTGTGCAGCCAAAACAATTTGAATAAAATTGATGTTTTGTGTATTAATTCCTGTATCAACGATACTTTGTGTGAGATATGGGAAAATGAGCTGTAATACACTTCCTATAAGCAGGCCAAGCAGTATTTGAAAAAAATACGCTTTGTGTTCTTTTACGTAACTGAATAAATAAGCCCGGCCTATTTTTGTTTTCCCTGTTTGTCCGTCATCGGCAAAATCAATTTCCTTAAACAGGGGGGTGGTTTCTAATAAAAGCGTTGTTCCTTTGCCAGTTTCATTTTCGGTAGTGGAAATCCAGTGTTTCAGGAATTCTTCTTTGTTCAGTTTAACCAATCCTTTTGCCGGATCGGCAATTATTAATTTGTTTTTGGCGGACCCTGGTACAAGAACTACAAAATGATATTGATCCCAATGAATAATAGCAGGTAAAGGGGCATCATTAATGAGCTGCTCGAAATTAAGTTTTGCCCCAACAGATTTTAGCCCGATGCTTTCAGCCGCATCTGCCAGCCCCAACATTGATACACCTTCTTTACCATATTGCGATTTATTACGGAGGTATTCCAATGA
>CAMTVU010000067.1:0-8656 GCA_947085245.1 uncultured Chitinophagaceae bacterium
ATAAACATTACGAGCAGAGTTAAAGCGGTAATGAGTAAAAGAAGTTAACAGGTCATTTGTATATCTGTATTCATATTTTCTGGTAAAAGATTGTATTGGAATAAAATAGTAAGCCTTGCTTATCAGTAAGTTTCCTGTGTAAGTATGGGAAATAATATGCTGGGGATCACCGTTTAAATAAGACCTGATCTCCTCTACTTGGTTCCCTTTATATTTAAAATGAAAGGAATACCCATCATTCAGGGTAACAGAATCAATCAGGCAATTAATTCTGCTAACAGCAATTTTATCTTTTCTGCACGAAGTAAAAAAGGTATTGCCCAAAAGCAAAAGAAATAAAAAAAGCGGAGGAAGGCGAATCATTGGTTTGGTTGTATCTAAAATAATGCTTTATAATTCTTTATCCAACTAATGAAACACTTTTTGTTCCAGTGTTTTTGCTTCTGCAATCATTTCTGTTAATGATTCAGTTGAAGGTACTCTTCCACTCAAACCAAACTTCTCATTCGTTTCAACCAGCTTTGCGTGCAGGTTTTCTGCATTGCGTGTGGCAAATTCTTTTACCGTATCAACACCGGCAGCTTCCAGCAGCTCAGCAAATTGACTGGCCACACCATTAATACGATGCAGATCAGCATGGTTAACCCAGGTAATGATTAAATTTTCAGGTAATCCTGTTGCTGCAGCTAAGGTTGCTCTTCCTTTTTTAGTTCCGCCTTTTTCAAGCAAATCGGTAGTAGTTTTAATTCCGTGTGCTTCAAGCTTAGCAGCGTAGTTGGAGCCGATGCCTTCAATATCAATTACTTTATACGACATGTGTTTTTGTTTTATTAAAGGCAAAGTAACACAAAAAACCCACCCCAACCCCTCCCGGGAGGGGATAAAAAAACCGCTTCCTTTTAAAGAAACGGTTTGCCTGTGAAAAAAGAGTAAGTGGTATTACCAGCTGCTAAATCGTATTCCGAAATTATAAGGTGTTTGTTCCAATCCGTTTTTGTGTAAGTTATTCAATGCATAGCTTCCGTATAAGTTTACAACTCCCAGGTTTAACTCGCCAACGGCAGCCAGTTTCCAGGGCTCTAAGTTGAAATCATTTTTGATCTTTTCTTTTCCTCTTGCTTCGCTTTTTAATTTTTGGCGGGCAGCATAGAGATAACCTGCACTTACACCTGCACTGAGGCCATACGTTTTTTTCCTTTTGGGTGCAAAGTTGAAATTGAGCATAACGGGCAATGTAATATAATCGGCCGCCAGTTTATTTTTGGTGAAGGAAATACTGTCACGATAAATAGTTGCAGGATTATAACCATAGCGGATATTATTTTCGTAGCGGTAATTGTTTAACTCCACACCCAAGCCGTATTTCAGGTTTAACACATGCTCAATAAGATTCGCCCGTTGCATAAAAAACCAAATATTCACATTGATTGATTTTCCGTTACGGGTACTCATCAGATCTTTTGTTCCGCCGGGAAAGAAAGCCTGTGTTGCAACTGAGCTGTAATTGGTTTGATCATTTACATTGGCGAAACCAAGATCTACAATCAACCAGTTGGTACTGATGTTTGATTTTTTATACTCTTTGCGTTTTTTAATTTCAATGGTAACTTCCTTATCAGTATCGTCATCTTTTTCTTCTTTCTTTTCTTTACCATCATGCTTTTTGATAATGATCATATTTCCTACTTTGATGGTATCGGCGCTTTGAGGTTTTGTGGTATCGGACTGAGCCATGCTGCCAAAACAAAATAAAAGGCCTGACAAGGAGAATAATAGTTGCTTCATAATTATTTTTTTAATTCTTTATTGAATGTTAACTGCAAATACAGCAAAGCGGACTTCGGAATTGTTTGATTGAATACCGGTTTTACGTTCAATTAACCGTTTGGCTTTTTTTACCAATCCTTTTAAACCACTCCTGCGCTGACGTTCTTCGTTGAAGAGGATGTTGTTGTCTTCTTCATTGATCTTGTCGTTATTATAAGAAGCGTAGCCAATGCTGTTTGCTGTGTTTGTTACAGGTAGTACGGTTGGAGTTTCTGTTTTGTTACCTGGAAACGCAGAATTATTTTGTGGGTTGGCAATTACAGGTGTTTCAACTTTTGCAACAATAGGTTCCTGCTGAACCGGTTGTTGAATAATTATTTGTTCCTGCTTGTTCAACAAATTGTTTTTTACAATCACTATACCCGTTTTTTTAACCGGCGTATTGTTCTTTGCAACAGTTGTTACATTGTTTTGTTTTTCTTCAACGGTTTGCTGTGCATTTTGTTTTATGTTTTGCGGCTCTGCTGCAACATTCTTCTTCTCTTCAGTTTTAACTGCAGGGTTGTTTACCACAGCTTCACTTTCAGAATCAGTTGGTTTATTCAGCATCAACCATAATGCACTGCCCAATAATAAAATGATGGCAGCTGCTGCAGCCCATCTTCTGGCAACCGTGCCCATGAAAAATACTCTTGCAGGCTGAGCTTCTTTGTACAATAAAGATTTATCGGGGAAAACAATTGACTTGTCTGCTTTTAAAGTGCTGCGCAGAAGCAATTGCAATTCTTTTTGCAGTTCTGCATTTGCTGCAACTGCTTTTTCAACAGCAATTCTTTCACCGGCACTCAACTCATTATCAATAAGCAATAAAAGTTTTTCTTCGCTCACAGTTGTTTCTTCATCAACGGGTTTTAATAAAGCAGCAACAAAATATTTGTCTAATTTTAAATCTGCAGAAAAAGTACTTTGCTGAATGAGAGTAAACTCTTCCCGCAGATCAGGATTTACTGCTACAAACGCCTCAACAATTTTTCGCTGCGCCGCTGTTAACTCCTTGTCAACATACAGCAGGAAAAATTCTTCGTAATTATGGCGGTTGATATTCATTTCTTTTTTTGCGTTACGCTTTTGGCCTTTTGCCTTGAGCATACTTTCTACATTACATTTTCAATACTTACTAAATAATTTTTCAGTTGCAAACGGGCCCTGTGTAAATACACTTTCACCTGGCTTTCGTTCAGTCCTGTTATTTCTCCAATTTCATGGTAACTGTATCCTTCGTAATCTTTTAATAAAACCAAACTCCTTGCAGTGTCACTTAAACGGGCCAAAGCATCTTCCAATACCTTCTTCATATTATGCTGCGGCCTGTTTTGAATTCTTACTTCTTCTTTAAACTCATCTTTTAAACTTACCCGTTTATGCTTGCGGATATGATCAATCATCTGGTTATAAGCAATGGTAAAGAGATAAGATTTACTGCGCTCATATTCCACATTGTCTTTATTCAGCCATAACTTTTCATAAGCGCTTTGTACTACATCCCGTGCATCTTCTTCATGCCCCAGGTTTTTGAGGATGAAGCGATATACGTTATCGGCATACTTCGTTACACATGCATTGTATTCTCCTGCGGTCATAATTCAGTTAGTGATCCGTGTTGTACAATTTAATATCCTTGTTACGGACACCGGGATTAAAAGTTACAGGATTTGAAAAATAGTTTACAGGTTTCCTGAAAAGGAATCGAAAATGAAAAAACCTGTTTGCGGGGTGGCCTGTGGCTTTGTTTCGCAGGTCTTGCTGCATTTGGGTGAGGCGATCTTTATTTTATGAGCCGGTGCGGCATAAAGGAAAACCCAGGCAGAAACTGCTGTGAGTAATACGATGCCCATGATCAGGAATTGCTTTCTCATAATTCACCTGTTTGAAGATTGGACGAAGGTAGAGGGAAAAATGTTACAGTGCAATCGCAGAATCAGGAGAATTTGTTAAACCTGCAGCGAATTTCGTACCCGGCAACCAGTCAATCCTCCTATTTTTGTTCACTAAAACCTAAGAGCATGAATGAGAAATTAGTACAGCGTATTACAACTGAGCTGGATGAAATAAAGGCAACCGGACTGTTTAAAACAGAGCGGATCATTGAAAGCGCCCAGGGTCCTGAGATCATGGTGAATGGAAAGATCGTTCTCAACTTTTGTGCAAATAATTATCTCGGATTATCTTCTCATCCAAAAGTAACGGAGGCGGCAAAAAAATATATTGATTTGCGTGGTTATGGTATGAGCAGTGTTCGGTTCATTTGCGGAACGCAGGATATTCATAAAGAACTGGAGGTCAAAATTTCAAAATTCCTCGGTACAGAAGATACTATTTTATATGCAGCTGCTTTTGATGCAAATGGTGGCGTGTTTGAACCTTTGTTTGCTGAAGAAGATGCTATCATCAGTGATGCATTGAACCATGCAAGCATCATTGACGGTGTTCGTTTATGTAAAGCACAGCGTTTCCGTTATGAACATAATAATATGGATGACCTGGAGGCAAAGCTGAAAGAGGCTGCCGCAGCAAGGAACAGAGTAATTGTAACCGATGGAAGTTTCAGTATGGATGGAACGATTGCTCAATTGGATAAAATTGTGTCGCTGGCAGAAAAATATGATGCGGCTGTAATGGTTGATGAGTGTCACTCAAGCGGTTTTATTGGTAAAACAGGAAGAGGCACACATGAATATCGGGGTGTGATGGGTAAGATTGATATCATCACCGGTACATTGGGCAAAGCATTGGGAGGTGCAAGCGGCGGTTTCACCAGCGGACGAAAAGAAGTGATTGAAATGCTGCGTCAACGTTCTCGGCCGTATTTGTTTTCAAATACTTTGGCTCCAAGTATTGTTGGCGCTTCCATTGCAGTTTTTGATTTGCTGAGTGAAACAACAGAGCTGAGAGATCAATTGGAAAGCAATACAAACTATTTCAGAAGTAAAATGACTGAAGCCGGTTTTGACATCAAGCCCGGCGATCATCCCATTGTTCCCATTATGTTATACGATGCAGCGGTTGCACAAAATTTTGCTGCAAAGTTGCTGGAGGAAGGAATTTATGTAATTGGATTCTTTTTCCCGGTTGTGGCAAAGGGCCAGGCAAGAATAAGGGTTCAATTGAGTGCAGCCCATGAAAAGCAACATTTAGACAAAGCCATTGCTGCGTTTACAAAAGTTGGGAAAGAGATGGGTGTGTTGAAGTAAAAGTATGAGGCCTGTATTGTAACAGCTCTATTTATTTCTTTTGTCATTCAGTTTCTACTTTACTTTTGTGTAAAATTAGAATTATGCGTTTTATTTCTGTTGTTGCAGTTGTATTTTTATTGTTGTTCAACTCCTGTTCCATCAACAACTTTACAATTGATAACAACCTCAAACAATATTTTGATCAGTACAAAGTAACCGGAACGTTTGCTTTGCTTGATAACGGGCAGGGACATTTCAGTATTTACGATTCGGCTAATTTCAGAAAACGGTATCCGCCTGCATCTACTTTCAAAATTGTTAACTCACTCATTGGATTGGAAACAGGAAAAATATTTGATGAAAAAATGATCATCAAATGGGATGGAGTGGAAAGAAAAAGAAAAGAATGGAACCAGGATTTAACCATGGAGCAGGCTTTCAAATTTTCATCTGTTCCCTATTATCAGGAAGTGGCAAGAAGAATAGGCAGAGATACCATGCAACACTGGATTGACAGTTTGCAATACGGAAACAAAAATATCAGCGGCCCCATTGATTCTTTCTGGTTGAACAATACGCTGCAAATTTCGCCCGATGAACAATTGGGTTTGGTGAAACGATTATACTTTGAACAATTGCCTTTTCAAAAGCGCACACAGCAAATTGTAAGGAAAGTAATGTTAATGGAAGATAACAGCCTGTATAAGCTGAGCTATAAAACAGGTTGGGAATTTGATGAAAAAAGGGGAAATACCGGATGGGTTGTTGGTTGGATAGAAGAAAACAGGCACCCCTACTTTTTTGTATTGCTTCTTCAATCTCCTGATCCTGATTTTGAAATGGTAAAAAACAGGATGGCTTTGCTGAAAGATATTTTGAAGCATTATGAGTTTATGGAGGGGAAGAAATAAGTAGCTGGCCACAAAGACACGAAGGCGCAAAGAAGCACGAAGAAAACACCTGCTGTTGGTGGTAGCCTGTACAACCAATGAAAGTACTTGCAACATTGGTGAATGTATTATGATCTTCTGTTGTCTCACTAAGTTGAATTCATTCTAATATCCGTCAGACGGGGGGGTGTCACTTAGTGCCTTCGTGTCTTTGTGGCAATCATTTCTTTAAACTTTGCAGTATGGCTTAACTTTTGTTCCAGCGCATCGGTATCTGTAATCTTGTATCTTGTACTTTGAAATGGTAGCCTTGTTTTCCTTCGCACATATCGAATATTTATTGTTGCTGGTTTTACTTATACCGGCCATACTGTTCTTTGTGTTCAACCAAAAATGGAAAAAGAAAACAAAAAAGAAAATAGGGGATGAGCAATTGGTGAACCTGTTAACAGCAAATCATTCGGCTAAAAAATTTTCAGCTAAATTTTATTTCATTCTTGCAGCGATGGTCTTTACTGCTTTAGGTGCAGCTAATTTACGCAGCACAGGTAAAGCTGAAAATGTAAATCGTAAGGGAAGAGATGTGATCATTGCCATGGATGTAAGCAAGAGCATGCTGGCCGATGATATAAAACCCAACCGGCTTGAAAAATCAAAACAATTCATCAGCAAATTATTAGATCGGTTGCCCGATGATAGGTTTGCACTCATCTGGTTTGCAGGCAAAGCTTATCTGCCCATGCCATTAACAGCCGATCAGGGAGCTGCCAATCTTTTTGTGCAATCTGCGGCTCCTGATGCAGTGCCCACACAGGGAACGGTGATTGGTGAAGCATTGCGTTTAGCATCTGAAAGTTTTCCCGAACAAAGTAAACGTTACAAAATTGTATTACTGATCACCGATGGTGAAGATCATGATGAAACTGCCATCAGCATGGCCAAACAATTAAAAGACAGGGGCATCTTATTAATTACAATTGGATTGGGCACAACAGAAGGTTCACCAATCATGGATCCCGAAACAAAAGAATTCAAAAAAGATAAAGAGGGACAAACAGTTATCACAAAACTCAACGAAACTTTGCTGAAACAATTGTCGGTTGCCAATGGCGGCTTGTATGGCAACCTGCAGAATTCAGATGCAATGATGAAAGAAGTTGTTGCAGTAATTAATCAGCTGGAAAAGAAAGGAACAGGCGATAGCGTAAGCAATACCAACTACAACAATTATTTTATATTGTTCCTGGCATTTGCTTTGTTCTTATTGATCATTGAAACATTCATCAGTGAACGGAAAAAAGTATGAAGATTTTTCTAACCATATTTTTTACATGCTTTTTATCAGTTGCCTTTGCACAAAACGGCGAAGTAATCATGGGCAACCGTTATTTCAAAGAGGGAAAGTATGATAAGGCAGAAGAAGCCTATAAAAAAGCGTTGAGTAAAAACCCAAGCCCTGTTGCTCAATTTAACCTGGGTAATACATTGTATAAAAAAGAGAAACCGGAAGATGCCATCAAATCGTTTGATGAAGCAGCGGCTGATGCAATTGAACCGCAACTGAAAGCAAAAGCTTTGTATAATAAAGGCGTATTGTATCATAAAGAAAACAAACTCACCGAAGCAATTGATGCTTATAAACAGGCATTGCGTTTAACACCGGATGATGCAGAGATCAGGAAAAACCTGCAACTGGCATTAAGAGCAAAAAAACAACAGGAACCACAGGAGCAGAAAAAGCAAAAGCCAAAAGAACAAAAGCCAAAGGAAAAGAAAAAAGAACAGCCTCAGCAACCCAAGCCGCAACAAAGTAAGCTCACCAAAAAGCAGGCAGAACAATACCTCAAAGCGCTGGAGCAAAAAGAAAAACAGCTCCAGGAAAAGATGCAGAAGAAAACGGGCGTTCCCGGTCAGCCGGAAAAAGACTGGTAAGGATTTTAGAGTTCAGATTACAGATTTTTGATTTAGAAAACCTAAATCGGCCTTACGGTTGTAATTTTACAGACTTAAAATCAGAAATCGTAAATCTGCAATCAGAAATTAATGCAACTATATACTCCTTCCTTAACTGAATACAAGCGATTAGCAACAAAAGAAGTAAAGATCGGTGATTTGTTGCTGGGCAACTTCAACCCTATTCGTGTGCAAACGATGACAACAACCGACACGATGGATACAATGGGTACCGTTGAGCAAAGTATCCGTTGCATTGAAGCCGGAGCAGAAATGGTTCGCATTACAGCTCCATCCAAAAAGGATGCAGAGAATTTACTCAACATTAAAAATGAATTACGCAGGCGTGGCTACAACACACCGTTGATTGCTGATATTCATTTTACACCCAATGCAGCTGAAATTGCTGCAAGGATTGTGGAGAAGGTGAGAGTGAACCCCGGCAACTATGTAGATAAGAAAAAATTTGAGCAGATTGATTATACTGATGCAGAATATATTGAAGAGATTGATCGCATTCGTGAACGTTTTACGCCGCTGGTGAAAATTTGTAAAGAGTACGGAACAGCCATGCGTATCGGTACCAATCATGGTTCGTTGAGTGATCGTATCATGAGCAGGTATGGCGATACAGCAATTGGGATGGTTGAAAGTGCCATGGAATTTTTGCGGATAGCCCGGGCAGAAAGTTTTCACAATATTGTTTTGAGTATGAAGAGCAGTAATCCGCAGGTGATGGTGCATGCTTACCGTTTACTCATTCAGCAAATGACGAATGAGTTTCAGGAAGCTTATCCATTGCACCTGGGAGTA
>CAMTVU010000068.1:0-6081 GCA_947085245.1 uncultured Chitinophagaceae bacterium
AAAGGACCGGGGTGGAAAGCCCCCTAAATTCCCCGAAGGGGGACTTTTGAAACATCTTTATAAAAGAAATAATACCAAATGAAAGAACTATTTAGTCCAATAGAGCGTTTCAAAATTTCATACATGTATAATACCGCCCTAAGTAAATGATTGGACTAAAATATATTTCAAAGCGGTATAATCGAACAAACTCAAACAGCATATAAGAATGAACATTACAATTCGCAAAGCAGTAAAAGAAGATTGCCCAAGATTATTGGAATTGATAAGTGAGCTGGCTTTGTATGAAAAAGCTCCACAGGAAGTTACTGTTACGCTGGAGCATTTTATTGAAAGTGGGTTTGGCGCAAACCCTGTGTGGTGGGCGTTTGCAGCAACCTCACCCTCCAACTCCCTCTCCAAAGCAGAGGGAGGGCAAGCCTCTGATAATGAAGAAGTGATTCTGGGTTTTGCATTATACTATATCCGTTATTCAACATGGAAAGGCCAGCGTATGTACCTCGAAGATATTTTGGTAACAGAACAGGCAAGAGGAAAAGGTATTGGTAAATTATTAATGGATCAACTCATTCTCGAAGCGAAGGAAAAAAAGTTGGGGGGAATTACATGGCAGGTACTGGAATGGAATGAACCCGCTATTAATTTTTATAAAAAGTACAATGCAAGTTTTGATGGAGAATGGGTGAATTGCAGTATTAATGTGTAAGGGACAACAATGCAAAAAACAAGGCACAGGTTGTTCAAACTTGTGCCTTACTGCTTGTACGTGAATCGTTAGTCTTTTCAACTTACTCCCTCAGTTTGCATTTCCTTATTAATCTTCTGCACCAATCCCTGCAACACCTTACCCGGACCAACTTCTGTAAACCTGCTTGCACCATCAGCAATCATTGCCTGCACAGTTTGTGTCCATCGTACTGCCCCGGTTAACTGATCAACTAAATTTTGTTTGATCTCATCTTTATCCAATACAGCTTTTGCAACCACGTTTTGATAAACAGCACATTGAGGAGTATAAAAATTTGTGCTTTCAATTTTTGCTTTCAGTTCTTCACGGGCGGGCTCCATTAACGGACTGTGAAATGCTCCGCCAACAGGTAATACCAATGCTCTTTTTGCACCTGCTGCTTTCATGCGTTCACACGCAATATCAATTCCTTTTAAAGAACCGCTGATTACTATCTGTCCCGGGCAATTGAAATTAGCAGCTACAACTATTTCGCCTGTTTCATCCTGTATCTGCCTGCACACTTCTTCTACTTTATCATCAGCCAAAGCCAATACCGCTGCCATTGTTGAGGGATTCAGTTCACATGCTTTTTGCATAGCCTGCGCCCTTACGCTTACCAATTGCAATGCATCTTCAAAACTCAACACACTATTGGCCACCAATGCGCTGAACTCACCTAATGAATGACCAGCCACCATATCGGGCTTTGATCCTGAACTTGCCGAAGGTTCAATACTTTTATATGCAACCACCGAATGTAAGAACACGGCGGGCTGTGTTACATTTGTTTGCCTTAAATCTTCTTCTGTTCCGTTAAACATGATATCGGATATCCTAAAACCCAAAATTTCATTGGCCTGCTCAAATAAACGTTGTGCTGATGCACTGTTATCGTATAAGTTCTTTCCCATTCCACTGAACTGTGATCCCTGCCCCGGAAATACAAATGCATGTTTCATACCTGTAAGTTTAGTCGCCAAAAATAAAGAAGTCTGCTGGTGCAACAGATTTTTTCACTTGTGTTTTATACTTAATTGAATTTGCCTGAAATCAATTTTAAAAACTCAGCTCTTGTTGCTTCTTTCTGAAACTCTCCCGAAAAAGCAGAAGTGGTTGTAACCGAATTTTGTTTTTGCACACCCCGCATCATCATACATAAATGCTGTGCTTCTATTACAACGGCAACTCCTATAGGATTCAACGATTCTCTGATTGCTTCCAGTATCTGTGTGGTTAAACGTTCCTGTACCTGCAACCGTCTTGCATATACATCCACTACCCGTGCAATTTTACTGAGGCCGGTAATAACTCCGTTAGGAATATAAGCAATATGAGCTTTGCCAAAAAATGGAAGCATGTGATGTTCGCACATACTGTACAACTCTATATCTTTTACAATAATCATTTCACTCACCTCTTCATGAAACCTTGCACTGTCAAGAATTGCTTTTGCATCCATATTGTATCCCTGCATAAGATACTGCATGGCTTTTGCAACTCGTTCAGGAGTTTGCTGCAAACCTTCACGTTTGGCATCTTCTCCCAGCAGTGTTAATGTGTTCCGGTAATTTTCTATTAACCCATCTGTTATGTTTTGTTCGTATTGTTCCGTTTTTTTGTAAGACATAAATCAGTTTATGGTTTATGGTTTGTAGTTTATTGTTTTGCTTGCCCACCGTAGCTTTTAGCAAAGGTGTGTATTATCAGCTTCATTGCTTTTTTCAACCGTATTGGCGCCTGCCACGCAACGAAGTGGCTGCGTGGTCGCACTCTTGTACACCATAGCTTTATGCAGCGGTGTACTTATACGTTCAATAATTCTATTCGGCCTCTCCCTCCTTCTCCCTCTCCAAAGGCGAGGGAGCGGCACTGCATCACATTAATCAACTTGCTATTCTACCCCTTCATCTTTAAGTTTTTAATCAACACATATCAACCATGTTGCCAAGTATTTTTATCTCAACCAAGCAAGGGCTGTGCCTGGGTTAGTCCCCCGCCAACTGGCGGGGATTTAGGGGGCCGCCGGGTACTCTACAAAATTCCTTGGCGTTTCATACAACCGTATCTGTAAATCTTTTTCTGCATCAATATGCGGTCTTAATAAATCATAAATCGCAATCGCAATATTTTCAGCAGTAGGATTAAGCTGTTTAAACTCCTCAGTATCTAAGTTTAAGTTCTTATGATCAAACCTTGTATGCACTTCTTTTCTTATCAAATCACTCAGATGTTTCATATCCATCACATAACCTGTATCAGCATCAGGCACGCCGGTGATCTTTACAACCAATTCATAATTATGCCCGTGAAAAGATGGATTGTTACATTTCCCAAACACCTCATCATTTTTTTCAAAACTCCAGGCCGGGTTATACAAACGATGAGCAGCGTTAAAATGTTCGTGTCTGAAAACGGATACTTTCTTTTGTGTCATAGATTCTGAAAATAAAAATGCCTTTACCTGTTTAATTTTAAAAAAGTTGTTGGCATTCCGGTGACTGTAACAAGGTACGCAGTAAAAAGTTTACTCTCCAAAATATTCCACATAAATGCGTGGCGTTTCGTAGAGTTTTACACAATGCAATTTCACTTCTTTGGGAAGATGCGGTTCCAGTTGTTTCCAGATGCCCATTGCCAGGTTTTCTGTTGAGCACATTATTCCATGCATGAAATCAACATCCATGTTCAGGTTCTTGTGATCGAGCTTTTCAATCACATGAATCTTCATCAGTTCACTCAGCTTTTTTACATCAAACAAAAAACCGGTATCCTCGTTTGCTTTTCCTTTAATGGTGATAAAGAGTTCAAAATTGTGGCCATGCCAGTTTTCATTGGCACAGATCCCGAAAACAGCATCATTCTTTTCTCTACTCCAGTTGGGGTTATAGAGTTTATGAGCCGCATTAAAATGTTCAAGTCTTGTTAAGTAAACCATGCTTCACTTATTAAAATCCCTCACAGCAATTGGGCGGAGGAATTAATGAGGCGCAAAGTTATACCAATTGTTATTATAAAATAGCCCGAAGGGCATTTTATAATTTACAATGGTTAATGCCGATGCGTCATAAATATTGCACAATTCAGGCTACTGTACACATACCATCGGCATTAATAAGATTGAACCATTTAACAGGTATTCTGGATTTTGTTTTAATCTTGTTAAAATATTTTTCATGAACTGTCTTGTTGTATCTGCCACCATTCTTGAAATTAAGCCATTTATTGAGCATTGCCGAAACAGCAACAAGCTGGATTATATTGATCTGCAGCTTGACTTTTTAATAACAGGAATTGGATCGCTCAATGCAACGTATGCACTCATGAAACACCTGCAGGTAAAAAAACCCGATGTGATTATTATGGCCGGCATAGCAGGTGCATTTACAAATAAAATAAAGCTGGGTGATGTAGTGGTGGTAAAGGAAGAAGCACTTGCCGACCTGGGAGTGCAGGAAAAAGATGGATACAAAGATGTGTTTGATTTGAAGTTACTTGCCGCCAATCAATTTCCTTTCAGCAAAAAAAAATTGGTCAATCCTTTCACAACTCTGATGGAAAGAACATTATTGCCTAAAGTAAATTCCGTTACAGTAAATCAAATCACCGTTTCAAAGAAAACAGCCGAACTTTACAGTAAAAAATACAAAGCATCTATTGAAAATATGGAAGGCGCAGCTTTGCATTTAGTTTGTATAAAAGAAAATATTCCCTTTGTGCAAATCAGAAGTATATCCAATTATACCGGAGAACGGAATAAAAAGAAATGGCTTTTAAAAGAAGCGGTAAAGAATTTAAACACAGTACTTATCAGGTTGGTAGAAAGTCTTTAAAAAAGCGGCAACAAAACATTTCAACAATGAAATTAACATTGGGTTTTTCACCCTGCCCCAACGATACCTTCATCTTTGATGCATTGGTGAATCATAAAATTGATACAGAAGGTTTTGAATTTGAAGTAATGCTGGAAGATGTGCAAACCCTTAATGAATGGGCAATACAGGGTAAGCTGGATTTTTCAAAGATCAGCTATGCTGTTTATCCTTTGGTAAAAGATCACTATCATTTATTGAAAAGCGGAGGAGCATTGGGTAAAGGCGTTGGCCCATTGTTAGTAGCCAAAACACAAATTCCAATTTCCGAAATACAAAATACAAGCGTTGCCCTTCCCGGAAAAAACACTACTGCACATTTTTTATTTACACAGGCATTTCCAAATACAGGCAATAAAAAGTTCATGCTGTTTCATGAAATTGAAGATGCCATTTTATGCGGTAAGGCAGATGCAGGTGTTATCATTCATGAAAACCGTTTTACCTATCAGCAAAAAGGATTGGTGAAGCTGATGGATCTTGGTGAATACTGGGAACAAACTACAGGATACCCTATTCCGTTAGGAGGCATTGTTGCTCACCAAAGAACAAATGAACAAACCCGTAATAAAGTTGACAGGCTCATTCGTAAAAGCCTGGAATATGCATTTGTACATTATCCTTTGCTTACTGAATATGTAAAAGAACATTCACAGGAAATGAGTGAGGATGTAATGCAGCAGCATATTGATCTGTATGTAAACAATTACTCACTTGATTTGGGAGAAGATGGAATGAAAGCAATTGAACAGATGATGAAGATTAAATCACTTCATCATTAAAACTTATTTCTTCAAACCTTTGCAGAAAGTTTAAACAAACAACGGAGAAATATATTGCTGAAAAATTCTTGCCGAAAGCTCACACGGACAGGTTTTATTGCCAAATGATTTCACCCACCTCATTCCATAAATGGCATTGGTAAGAAAAACTTCCTCAGCAAGCAGAAATTCATCAATGGTATAAGAACCCTCCTGCGTTTTTATACCTGCTTGCGTAAATTGTTTGAGCAAATAATTCCGCATTACTCCATTCACACAACCTTCTTTCAAATGCGGCGTATGCACTATCCCATCTCTAATAAAAAAAACATTGGCAATTGTTGCATCACAAATCCGGTTATGCTGGTTCTGTATCAGCGCCTCATTCCACTTTTGCTGTTTTGCATACTGTGCCGCCATTGCATATAACAGGTAGTTATTGCTTTTAAGATTGGAAAATGCATCACAGGATTTCCAGCCATCTTCAAACACTCCAATACTCAACCCGTTTTCATTTAATTTGAATTCTTTTTTTTCCATTGGCCAGCACTGAATAAGATAATTGAATGAGGATGTTGGCTTTTCCCACAAACCACCTTCCCCTTTAAATACAGTAATCCGAACTCTTGCGGCATCACTGCACTTGTTTTTTTCAGCTAAGGAAAGCACTTCATTTTTCAGATATTCATTTGTGAAATGTTGTGGAAGTGAAAAATAGAGA
>CAMTVU010000069.1:0-6298 GCA_947085245.1 uncultured Chitinophagaceae bacterium
AATGCATTGCCAGTTTATTTTCAAGGCATATTTGTTTGATGGCCAGTATATCAGAAAGTTCGTAACAACTACCGCCACCACGGTTACTTGTATTTTCTAAAACAACCAGTCGTGAAATGGGTTTATGTATATCCTCCGTATTATTGATTGCTTCTGCTACCTGTGAGCCGGTAATTCTTCCCCGGTTTCCATGCAACAGACGAACAGATGCTCCTGAGTTAAAAGCAATACCCCCGGCTTCGTATTGGTAAACATGTGAAACTTCATCACATATCACTTCATCTCCGGGTTGGGTATGGATTTTGATTGCTATCTGGTTAGTCATAGTACCTGATGGGCAGAACAATCCGGCCTCCATTCCAAACATAGTTGCAGCCGTTTCTTCAAGGTTATTCACAGTCTCATCTTCGCTGAACACATCATCACCCACTTTAGCATGCATCATAGCTTCAAGCATTTCTTTAGTGGGCTTGGTTACAGTATCACTTCTGAGGTCAATCCATTCCATATCAATCATTTAATTTAAAAAGAACAGTAACTGATTTTAAAAATACGTTATTCAAATTTCATCATTTTGAATCTATACATGGTTAATATACTTAGCCTGATTTAACTTTAAACGTTTCAATATCACCCAATTTAGCCTCAATTATTCACATGGGCTATGAAAAACGGCGATTGATAATTACCTTTGCTTACGGTCACAGAGGATTCTTAACCAGTTTTTCACACTTTCCGGTCAACTTTCCTTGTCTTAGTTACGTTTCAAACAAATAAGAAGAATATATTATGCGGCAGCTCAAAATTGCAACACAGATTACGAACCGTGATTCACAAGCGGTTGAGAAGTATTTACAGGAAATTTCTAAAATACCGATGATTAATCCTGAAGAGGAAACAACTCTTGCCCAGCGGATTAAAATGGGCGATCAAAGGGCTTTGGATAAACTGGTACAATCGAACCTTCGTTTTGTGGTATCAGTGGCCAAGCAATATCAGCACCAGGGTTTATCATTGAGTGATTTGATCAATGAGGGTAACCTTGGCCTTATCAAAGCTGCTCAGCGTTTTGATGAAACCAAAGGGTTTAAATTCATTTCTTATGCTGTATGGTGGATCCGTCAATCAATTCTGCAGGCTTTGGCTGAACAGGGTCGTTTGGTGCGTTTACCGCAAAACAAGATCGGCACTTATAATAAAGCCAACAAAGCATATATGGCTTTTGAACAGGAGCATGAAAGAGAGCCTTCAACAGAAGAACTGGCTGATATCCTGGAAATGAGTGAAACAGAAATCAATAATATTTTCCAGAGCAATACACGTCATACTTCATTGGATGCGCCTGTGCACGAAGCTGAAGATGTGGCCATGGGCGATTTGCTGGAAGGAAGTGATGATACAGACGAAGATGTGATGAAAGATTCTTTACGCAACGAAATTCGTCGTGTACTGAAATCACTCAGCCCCCGTGAAGCGGAAATTGTAAATGCTTATTTTGGTTTGGATGGAGAAAACGGTGTAACCATTGAACAAATTGGTCACAAATACGATTTAACCAAAGAACGTATTCGCCAGATCAAGGAAAGAGCCATCAAACGTTTACAGAAAGCACGCTACAGCAATGCATTGAAAAGTTATCTCGGCAACTGATTTTATATGGGTATTAAGTATCAATCCCTGGCCTTGTTGCCGGGGATTTTTTTATGCTTGAGACCCGTTCAGATAAATCTCTTTTTAAACTTTTTTATGTAATACCATCTTGATTTACTAAGTAGTCCAACGGACTACGTGTCCCGAAACTTCGGGATTAGATGG
Organism: uncultured Chitinophagaceae bacterium; assembly: GCA_947085245.1. GTDB lineage: Bacteria > Bacteroidota > Bacteroidia > Chitinophagales > Chitinophagaceae > Lacibacter. Next base: position 1,816 of record CAMTVU010000069.1, read on the forward strand.
TCCCGAAAGGCACGCTTCGGGATGCCGACAGAAAATTGATTGGGCTATTTACATCTTATATTCGGTATAAAGCGAAAATCAAAATAAGGAGCCTTGTACCTTGTAACTTTAATGATTTAACTAATTGTTATTAAAACAATCATCATTCCCCGTTAATTATCCACAACAGGATTTCATGTAATCAAGGTTACATTGAGTATGAAGGGATAAGATTATTTTTACCGACTTAAAAATTTTGAAGATTAATATGGAAGCAGCAGAAAAAGTACATTGTTTAATTATCGGATCTGGCCCCGCAGGATACACTGCAGCCATTTATGCAGCAAGAGCCAACCTCAAACCTGTATTGTACCAGGGTATTCAGCCCGGCGGACAATTAACCATTACAACCGAAGTAGAAAACTATCCCGGGTATGCAGATGGTGTGCAGGGCCCGGAGATGATGGTTGATTTTGAAAAACAGGCAGTAAGAATGGGTGCCGACATCCGCTACGGATTGGCAACAAAAGTTGATTTCAGTACATCGCCGCATAAAGTTTGGATTGATGATGAAAAGCTTATTGAAGCAGATAGTGTAATCATTTGTACAGGTGCCAGCGCTAAATGGTTGGGCCTGGAAAGTGAACAACGGTTGAATGGTTATGGAGTAAGTGCATGTGCCGTGTGCGATGGATTTTTCTTTCGTGGAAAAGAAGTGGGAATAGTTGGCGCAGGCGATACAGCTGCTGAAGAAGCATTATACCTCAGCAAACTTTGTACAAAAGTTCACATGCTCATTCGAAAAGATTTTATGCGTGCAAGTAAGGTAATGCAGGAACGTGTATTTAAAACGCCCAACATTGAAATTCACTGGAACACAGACACACTTGAGATACTTGGTGATGCTAAAGTGAATGGCATGAAGGTGAAGAACAATAAAACAGGTGTTGAATTTGTAATTCCTGTGCAGGGCTTTTTTGTAGCCATTGGTCACGAACCTAACTCAGCAATTTTTAAAGAATGGATTGACATGGACGAAGCAGGTTATATCAAAACCATTCCCGGTACAGCCAAAACCAATGTAGATGGAGTTTTTGCAGGTGGTGATGTGCAGGATAAAATATACCGGCAGGCAGTAACTGCAGCAGGTAGCGGCTGTATGGCAGCGCTCGATGCAGAGCGTTATTTATCAGCCAAAGAACTTGTTTAAAGCATTTCTTTAAGATAGTCCCGCTAATACAGCGGGACTTTTTTATTTTCGGTAAATGATTGCAGTACATTTAAAGGATCTGAAATTTCATGCATACCATGGTTTATATGCAGGAGAAAAAAAAGTGGGAGGCCTGTTTGAAGTAAATCTTTCGGTGTGGTACAACCCCGGTGAGCCTGTTACATCCATTGAGCAAACTATAAATTATGTTGTTCTCTTTAACATTGTAAAGCAGCACATGCAGCAGCAAACTAATCTTCTTGAAATGGTTGCTGAAAATATTTGTGCTACAATCAAGACTCATTTTCCCGTTATTACAGAAATAAATCTGGATATTTATAAATGTTCACCACCCATAGAAAACTTCCAGGGTAAAACCGGCATAACCATGCACAAAACATTTTAACGGTTTCACATGAAGAAAATCCTATCCGTATTATTCATCTCTTTTTTTTATTCAGGTTTTGTATTGTCGCAGTCAGTTGATGAACTGGTAAAGCAGGCCGACCTGATGGAGAAACAATTAAAAGAAGAAGAAGCCTATCAAAAATTTAAGGAGATCATCAAACTTCAGCCGCATCATCTTTATGCATTAACACGCTGCAGTGAACTGGCCAGCCGTATTGGAAGAAGGCAGGCAACCAAACAAAAGCAAATGGATTTTTATACTGCTGCAAAAATTTATGCAGAGAGAGCATTGAAGGTGAACCCGAAAGACAGTGAAGCCAATGTAGTTATGGCCCTTGCCTATGCAAGAATGTCTTTACTGAAAAGCGGGAAAGAAAAAGTTGAGCATGTACGTGAAATAAAAATTTATGCTGACAAGGCTTTGATAGCCAACCCCCATAATTTAAAAGCATTGTTTGTAATTGGAAGATGGCATTATGAAGTAAACAATCTGAATGCTATTGAAAAAGCAGCAGTGAAAGTATTTTATGGAGGGTTGCCAAAAAATTCAATTGATTCAGCAGTGATCTATTTTGAAAGGGTAAGGGCAATCAATCCTGATTTTGTATTGAACTATCTTGAACTGGCAAAAGCATACAATAAGAACAATAAAAGGAAAAAGGCGATTGAAATTCTGAAATACATGTTGAGTTTGCCCAACAGCGCTGCCGATGACCCAACCATTAAAGCAGAAGGCCGCAAACTGCTGGCAACATGGGAATTAAATGCTTTAAAGAATAATAAATAGTTTTGCCACTCAAGCTATTCAATTGAACGCAACCATCTTTTTATTTACTCCGCCTTTTACGCAATTAAATACGCCGTATCCTGCAACAGCTTATTTAAAAGGTTTTCTCAATACAAAAGGTATTTCATCCTTTCATGCCGACCTGGGAATTGAAGTAACGTTACAGTTGTTTTCAAAAAAAAGATTGGAACAACTGTTCAACAGTATTAAGGCAGAAGAACATTATTCAGAAAATGCAGAACGAATCATTGCCTTGAAAGATGAATACATTAAAACAATTGATGCCGCTATATTATTCCTGCAGGGAAAAAACCCTACGATGGCGCATTTAATTGCTTCCCGAAAATTATTACCGGAAGCCGGACGATTTGCAGAAATGACCGATCTGCACCGGGCTTTTGGAACAATGGGTTTGCAGGACAAAGCCAAGCATATTGCAACCATGTACCTTGAAGATTTATCCGATCTCATCAAAGAATGTGTGGATGAACATTTTGGTTTCAGTCGCTATGCCGAAAGGTTAGGACGCTGCGCCAACAGCTTTGATGAACTGTATGAAGAACTTCAAAAACCATTCACCTTTGTTGATGAACTGCTGATTGAAAGGTTACAACTGCATATTGAAATTATAAATCCCAAACTCGTTGCCATCTCAGTTCCTTTCCCCGGCAATTTATACACAGCGTTCCGGAGTGCACAATGGATCAAACTGCATCATCCTCAAATTAAAGTAACGATGGGTGGCGGTTTTCCCAATACAGAATTACGTTCACTGAAAGACAAACGTGTATTTGAATTTTTCGATTTTATTACACTCGATGATGGCGAAGCGCCGCTTGAACAACTGTTGAAATATATTGCAAGTGAAGTGAATGAAAAAGAATTAAAGCGAACTTTCTTATTGCAAAATGGAAAAGTCACTTATTTTAACAACGCCGGTTGTAAAGATTATAAACAATCGGAAGTTGGCACGCCTGATTACAGCGATTTGTTACTTGATCAATACATCTCTGCCATTGAAGTGGTAAATCCTATGCATAGTTTATGGAGCGATGGAAGATGGAACAAACTTACCATGGCGCATGGTTGTTATTGGGGCAAGTGTACGTTCTGCGATATTTCACTCGACTATATTAAACTCTATGAACCCATTGCTGCAAAATTGTTATGCGACCGTATGGAAACCATCATTGCACAAACGGGCAACAATGGTTTTCATTTTGTAGATGAAGCAGCGCCACCTGCGTTGATGCGGGCTTTGGCACTGGAAATCATCAAACGAAAATTAACAGTAAGCTGGTGGACGAATGTACGCTTTGAAAAAAGTTTCACCCGTGATCTTTGCCTGTTACTGAAAGCAAGCGGATGCATTGCAGTGAGTGGCGGATTGGAAGTAGCCAGTGACCGTTTACTTGAACTGATTGAAAAAGGTGTAACAGTTGAACAGGTAGCAAGAGTGAATAAACATTTTACCGAAGCAGGCATCATGGTGCATGCTTACCTCATGTATGGCTTCCCTACGCAAACGGCACAGGAAACTATTGATTCATTAGAAATGGTAAGGCAGCTATTTAAAACAGGAGTACTGCAATCTGCTTTCTGGCATCAGTTTGCAATGACGGCTCACAGTCCGGTAGGAATGAATCCTGAAAAATATAAAGTGAAGAAGGCAAAAGAAGTTGAAATATTATTTGCAGATAATGATGTAGAACATATTGACGAAACAGGAACCGATCATGAAAGCTTCAGCTTTGGATTAAAGAAATCATTGTTCAACTACATGCAGGGTTTGTGTTTGGATGATCCATTGCACAAATGGTTCGACATGAAAGTACCAAAGACAACAGTTGCACCTGATCATATTCTGAAAATAGTCAGTGAAGAAGAATTGCCACTTTCAAAACACACAGCAAAAATTGTTTTCCCGGGAACGTTGTTGAAAACAGAAGTGATTGCTAAATCAAAAAAAGGAAATCACTGGGAAGTGTTACAAATCACATTTGCCACAAAAAAAGAAAATATTTCTATTCAGGTGGATAGAGCAAAGGGAGAGTGGCTGGTGAATTTATTACCCAAACTTTCAGTACAAAATGATAAGC
>CAMTVU010000070.1:0-44372 GCA_947085245.1 uncultured Chitinophagaceae bacterium
GGTTTTTGATTATAAAATTATTGCCGATGTAACCGATGTTAACGGTGAAACAAGAAGCGGCGAAACAACAGTAAGCGTTGCTTATAAGTCTTTGCAGTTACAGATCACTTTGCCACAGGGTGAAATGATGCTGGCCGACAGTTTGAAGTTCATCAACATCGCTACACAAAATATGATGGGTGAATTTGTGAAGAGTAATGTAATTGTAAGCATTCATAAACTCAATGCGCCAACCCGGTTGATCAGGGATCGATACTGGAACCAACCCGATCAGTTTGTATTGAATGAAACAGAATATCTCAGCGATTTCCCGAATGATGAATACAACAATGAAACAGAAAAAGAAAGTTGGGCCAAACTTGAGAAAGTATATGAAAGAAAAGATTCAACACAATCAAATTCCAAATTCTTCCTGAGCGTAGTCGAAGGGACAAATTCCAAATTTGAACCCGGCTGGTATCTCATTGAAGCAACCACCAAAGACAAAGACGGCAATGAAGTAAAGAATCAAACCTATATTCAGTTGGTTGATGCCCGCCCGGATGACCCGTTCGGACGGGGTAAAACAAAAAATACCATCTCTCCTGAATATGTATGGAAACTTCCCGCAGCAGTAACAGCAGAACCCGGCACAACAGCTAATCTTTCTTTCGGCAGCAGTGCCAGTGATGTGTACCTGGTACAGATTGATCCGAAAGATGACCTGAGTAATCTCCGTTATCATCAACTCAGTAATGAGCAGAAGCAGATCAGTGTTCCTGTTACAGAAAAAGAACGGGGTGGTTTTGGTTACAGTTATTCATTTGTAAAACATAACCGTTTCTTCAGTTTTACACGTTATGTATCTGTGCCATGGAGCAATAAAGAACTCAGCATCAGCTATGAAACCTTCCGTGATAAAACTTTACCCGGCAGTGAAGAACAATGGAAAGTAAAGATCAGTGGTTATAAAGGCGACAAAGTTGCTGCCGAATTATTAACAAGCATGTACGATGCATCGCTTGATCAATTCAAATTACATGATTGGAAAAAACCCGATCTGTTTCCTGTGAGCTTTATCAACAATGGCTGGAGCGGTGCAGGATTTTCACAAATCAGTTCATGGAAAAGAGAATGGGAGGAACAGAATTGGAAGGCGTTTGATAAGAAATATGATGCGTTGATTGGCCTTGGAAGTTCATTCTTACAAGACGATGGTTTACTTAGAAGAAAAGAAAAGCGAATGGTAATGGCGGCAGCGCCACAAATGGAGGTTAGTGCAGCAGCAGATACAATATCATATGCTTTTAAAACGAACAAAATACCAAAGACAACCGTTCCTAAAGTCGCTCCAGAAGAGAATGAAACAGTAGATGAAAACAAGAACGAACCAATCCAAATCCGCAAAAACTTTTCCGAAACTGCTTTCTTCTTTCCTGATCTCAAAACCGATTCAGCAGGTACTATCAGTTTCAGCTTTACCATGCCCGAAGCACTAACCAAATGGAAATGGATGTTGCTGGCGCATACAAAAGATTTATCACTTGCCGTTTCAGAAAAATCCATCATCACACAAAAAGACCTGATGGTGCAACCTTTTGCTCCACGCTTTTTACGTGAAGGTGACCGTTTTGAATTCACTGCCAAGATCAGCAATCTTACAGAAAAAGAAATTACCGGTGTAAGTAATCTGCAACTGCTCAACACAGCTACCATGCAACCGGTGGATGGTTGGTTTCAGAATACATTTCCCATGCAGCATTTCACCGTTGCAGCCGGGCAAAGCACTGTTGTAAAATTCAGAACAGAGGTGCCATACAATTTCAATGAAGCACTCACTTACCGCATTATTGCCAAAGCAGATAATAAAAGTGATGGAGAAGAAGCAACACTGCCAGTGCTCACCAACCGCATGCTGGTAACAGAAACATTACCGTTACCAATGCGTGGTGATGGTACAAAAAAATTCACATTCACAAAATTGCTCCGGGCAGATGCCTCGTCAACATTAACCCATCACAAATTCACCATTGAGTTTACAGGTAATCCTGTATGGTATGCCGTGCAGGCATTGCCTTACCTGATGGAATATCCGTATGAATGTGCTGAGCAAACATGGAACCGTTTTTATGCCAATGCACTGGCATCTCATATTACCAACAAACTGCCACGCATCAAAAAAGTATTTGAGCAATGGAAAATTACAAATGCTTCCGCATTGCAAAGTAACCTGCAAAAGAATGAAGAATTAAAATCTGTGCTGTTGCAGGAAACGCCCTGGGTATTGCAGGCAAAGAATGAAGAACAGCAAAAGAAAAATATTGCGTTGCTGTTTGATATGATGCGCATGAGCAAAGAGTTGAGCAAATCCATTGCACAGTTGCAGGGCATGCAATCAACCAATGGTGGATTTGTTTGGTTCAAAGGCGGACCCGATGATCGTTACATTACACAATACATTGTAACCGGCATCGGTCATTTGAAAAAGTTGAATGCATTACCAAAAGATCAGGAGAAAGCCATCAATGCCATTCTTGCAAAAGCAATTCCTTATTTAGACAGTAAGCTGAAAGAAGATTATGATTACCTGAAAAAAAACAAAGCGAACCTGAAGAGTTACAATGCAGGTTACATACAGATCCAGTATTTATATATGCGGAGTTTCTTTACAAATGTTCCCATTGCAAACAACAATAAAACAGCTTACGATTATTACTTATCACAAACACGGCAATACTGGATTAAAGAAAGTAAATATATGCAGGGCATGATTGCGTTGGCATTGCACCGCAGCAAAGATGTAAAGACATCAACTGACATTGTAAAGTCGTTAAAAGAAAATGCATTGCTGCATGAAGAGATGGGCATGTACTGGAAAGAATTCAACGCCGGTTATTATTGGTACCAGGTTCCCGTTACGGCACAGGCGCTGATGATTGAAGTGTTCAGTGATGTAAGCAATGATGAGCAGGCAGTTGCTGATTTAAAAACATGGCTGCTGAAACAAAAGCAAACACAAAACTGGAAAACAACCATTGCCACTGCTGAAGCATGTTATGCATTGCTGTTGCAGGGGGGTGAATGGATTGTTGCAGAACCGGTGGTGGAAATAAAAGTAGGAGGAATGGATTTCTCCTCCCCTCTTGGGGGAGGTCGGGAGGGGGCCGAAGCTGGTACAGGTTATTTTAAACGCAGCATTGAAGCGAGCTTTGTAAAACCATCGATGGGAAATATCCAGGTAACAGTTAGTAAGAGTAACAATCAACCTTCCTGGGGAAGTGCTTACTGGCAGTATTTTGAAAACCTCGATAAGATCACTGCAAGTGAAACACCCTTGAAATTAAAGAAGCAATATTTTGTTGAACGCAATTCTGCAAACGGACCCGTTCTTACACATGTGAATGAAGGCGATGTATTGAAAGTGGGCGATAAAATAAAAGTGCGTATTGAATTACGTGTAGACCGTAACATGGAATATGTACACATGAAAGATATGCGCCCCAGTTGCATGGAACCAGTGAATGTGATCAGCACATACAAATGGCAGGGAGGTTTGGGTTATTACGAAAGCACCAAAGATGCAAGCACCAACTTTTTCTTTGGCTGGTTAAACAAAGGCACTTATGTATTTGAATACCCAATGTTCATAACACATGCAGGCAATTACAGCAGCGGCATTACAACCATTCAATGTATGTATGCACCTGAGTTTACAAGCCATAGTGAAGGGGTGAGGGTGAAGGTGAGTGAGTAAAGGTTATTGTTACTTCTTTAGCGAAGCATATTCCTGGGATGAGATATTTTCTCTTTCCAACGTAACCCTTAACCTTGTGCAGTTGGCCGGGATATTAGGGATAAACATTGCGGCTAAGGAAAACTTAAAGAATACGCATGCATCACTTCCCATTCTGTTTTCCACCCAGCATAGGCACAAAAGAAAAAGCATCAAATACTTCTTCGGTATAAGAACCATCAGCCAGTTTGGTTAAACGTTTCATGCGTTGCAGATCGCCTTCATCAACAGGGATCACCATCCTGCCTCCCGTTTTCATCTGCTCAATTAATTTTGGCGGAACAAAAGGAGCCGCAGCGGTGATGATCACTTTATCAAAAGGTGCGTATGTAGGCAACCCTTCAAACCCATCACCAAAAAAGAATTTGATGTTGAGATATTTTTTTAAGAAAGGAAAAGAAGTTTTGTTGAAATCAAATAACTTTTTCTGCCGCTCAATGGTATATACCTGTGCGTTCATTTCTGCAAGCACACAGGCCTGGTAAGCGCTGCCGGTTCCTATTTCCAGTACTTTATCGTAAGGTTTTATTTCGAGCAACTGCGTTTGATAAGCAACGGTATAAGGCTGGGAAATGGTTTGTCCCTCATCAATGGGAAAGGCACGGTCTTCATACGCAATTTCATCAAAAGCAGTATCTAAAAAATAATGACGTGGAAGATTGTTGATGGCTTCCAGCACCCGTTCATCTGTAATGCCTTTGCTGCGCAAAACATCTACTAATTTTTTACGCAGCCCTTTGTGGCGGTAAGAATCTTCAAATCGTCTCATAAGCGGGTGCAAAATAAGAAAGCTGCATCAAACAAATGCAGCTTATTCTTCATTTACTTTCTATCCGGATGAATAACAATATTGGCGCCCGGTTGTGCTTGTTGAATACAGGTAATTATTTCATCAAGCATATCCATTATAACTGAATAATTATTTGAGAAGGCAACAATGACAACTACTGGTACCGGATACTTCACAAAGTTTTGCTGAAAAGAAATTTTAGTATCAAATGTAACCATGTGCGTAAACTCTTCTTCTATTAAAAGTGAAAGCAGTTCCCCATTTAGTTTTCCATTCCACTTTTTATCAGCTACAGTAAATGTTTCAAACCCTTTTTCAATAAAACGGAATTTTAATTTGACAGGCAGGTTTTCATCAAGCAATAATTTCATCTAATTTTTCCCAATTAGCAGATTGAAAAAGCTGAGCGGCAGATTCAAGAACAGCTTCTGCCTGTTGTTTTGTTACGCCGGGAAAATCTTGCAGAAATTCATTGAGACTGACTCCCTGTTCCAGGTGAAAGAATAAAGTTTCAACAGGCACTCTTGTACCTTTAAAAACAGGTTTACCAAACTGCACATCGGGTGAAACTGTAATATAGTCCTGCAACTTCATATTTAAAGTTACTGATAATTTTTGGCTATTGCCAACCACTTATGCAATTAAAAAACATTGAGGCTCTTTAATTCAACCCCATATCCTTACTAATTCCATCAATACGTTCATTCAATTGCTGATGCACTGCATCAAAGTTTTCTGCCTTATCAAGTATTGTATGAACGCTGAAATAAAATTTGATCTTTGGTTCGGTACCGCTGGGCCTTGCTGAAATTTTACTTCCATCGGCTAATACAAATTGCAGCACATTTGATTGGGGTAATTTAATTTCCCACTCCTCTCCTGTTTGCCCACCGGGTCCTGCGGACAGGTTTTTTCCTTTCTGCAATTGATAGTCGAGCAATTGTACAACTGCAGAGCCATTGATTACAGTTGGTGTATTGGTACGATACCCTTCCATCATCGCTGCAATTTCGGCTTGGCCATTCATTCCTTTTTTGGTAATGGAGATAAGATGCTCTTTATAAAATCCATACTGCACATACAAATCAATCATCTTCTGAAATAAACTCCGGCCTTTGTTTTTTTCATACGCTGCCATTTCACATAACAAAGCAACCGCACTGATGGCATCTTTATCACGAATCTTACTGCCAATCATCAAACCATAACTTTCTTCACCGCCAATAATATAATTTTCTGTGCTTTCTTTTTCTTTAATGAGTTCGGCAATCCATTTAAAACCGGTGAGTACATTGTAACAGTTGATGCCAATCACTTTTGCAATGCTGTCAATCATTTCTGTGGTTACAATTGTTTTCACCACCATATCATTGGGCTGGTTGATGCCCTTTGCTTTTCTTGCTTCAATCATATAGTTAAAAGCAAGCACAGCCGTTTGGTTACCATTCATGAGCACCCAGCTGCCGTTATGATCTTTCACAGCAATACCAACACGGTCACTGTCAGGATCTGTTCCCAATAAAATATCCGCATCCATTTCTTTGGCTTTTTTTAAACCAATACTCATGGCTTCTGCTTCTTCGGGATTGGGATATACAACTGTTGGAAAATTTCCATTGGGTTCTTTCTGTTCATCTACAATGGTTACATTGGTAAAACCAAAACGTTTCAATACTTCAGGCATCAATGTAATACCCGTACCATGAATGGATGTGTAAACAATTTTTAAATCGTGTTGCGCCTTGCATACTTCAGGATATACACTCAGGCTTTGCACCATATTCATGTAAGCTTCGTCCATCTCTTTTCCAATGAGTGTAATGTTACTTTCGCCTCCATTCCATTTTACATCATCAACCGAATGAATTTTATCAACTTCTGTAATTACATTTTTATCATGCGGCGGCACCAATTGCCCGCCATCATTCCAGTAAGCTTTGTAACCATTGTATTCTTTGGGGTTGTGTGATGCGGTACAAACCACACCACCCTGGCAACCGAGATGACGGATTGCAAAACTCAGTTCAGGTGTGGGACGCAATTCTTCAAACAAATAAACCCGGATGCCGTTTGCTCCCATTACATTGGCAACAATCTCTGCAAACAGGCGGCTGTTATTCCTGCTGTCGTGCCCCACCACGCATTTTACATTTCCCTTCCCGAAAGATTGATTGAGGTAATTGGCATAACCTTGTGTGGCCATGCCCACTGTATATTTATTCATACGATTGGTGCCAATACCCATGATACCACGCAAACCACCTGTACCAAATTCAAGATTACGATAAAAGGAATCGGCCAGTTCATCGGGATGATCCTGTTGTAATTTTTTAATCTCATCTTTAACGGATTGCTCAAAATTACCGTTGAGCCACTTTTGTACATTCGCCTGTATCGTTGCCTGCATACTGAAGATTTTTAGGAAATCAAATGTATGATTCTGCAGCGTATTACACAGCACAAGCCGGGAGATAATTTTCTGTGTACTGCTAGGTGCTGTGCAGCAGGTTTGCATTTGTTTCAGGTTCATTGTACAGAAACTGATTTTATTTTAAAGAGCTTCCGTATTTTGCAGACGCCTATGGCGATAAATAGCTTTATAAAAAGGATTGTTTTACTGGTATTTGTTTCTGCAATTGCTTTTCAGCAGGCAGGTGCCCAGCAATATTTTCTGCCGCCATCTGATCAATACCGGCCCGACAGGTTACGGAAAGTGGTGTGGAGTGAATCGGTTGTTTTTGTTCTTACATCGGTTGGTTTATATTATTTATGGTATAAGAAATTTCCGAAGAGCCGTTTTCATTTGTTGAATGATAACAGGGAATGGTTCCAGGTTGATAAAGTGGGGCATGCAACAACTGCTTACAATATTTCAGTAATGCAGCATGATCTGTTGCGATGGAGTGGTGTAAAACCCAACCAGGCTATTGTGGGAGGCGCACTTTCCTCCCTTGCTTTTTTGAGCATTATTGAAATAATGGATGGCTTCTCCAAAGGATGGGGTTTTTCAGCAGGTGATATGCTGGCAAATATTTCCGGCGCTGCAATGTTTACTGCTCAGCAAAAAGGATGGGGTGAGCAAAGGATTGGTTTGAAATTTTATGCCGCTTTTTCGCCGTATGCAAAATACAATCCCAACCTGCTGGGCAAGCAATGGGCATCAAGGCTCATGAAAGATTATAACGGTCAAACTTATTGGCTGTCTTTAAACATCCGCTCTTTTTTAAAAAGCGACAGTAAGTTTCCTGTTTGGGCCAATATAGCTGTGGGTTATGGTGGCGATGGAATGATTGGCGCCAATGAAAATCCTGCATCCATAAAAGGAAATGATATTCCATCTTTTAAACGAAGCAGACAGTTTTACTTAGCGCCCGATGCAGATTGGTACCGCATCAAATCATCACCGGCTGTTAATGCACCATTGTATTTGCTACAGTTTATAAAAACACCTGCGCCCGCCATTGAGCTTAACAGCAATGGTAAAATAAAATTTAAAGCCATTCAATTTTAATACTATGATGCAAGCATTGCTTTATGCCATTGTTTTATTTTTTCTTCTCCTTTATTTCCTGCGGGGATTACTCATGGTAGGTTATGATAACTGGAAATATAAAAACAACCTGAAAAAAAGTGGAGCCATTGCAAAAGGTTTGCTGCAAAATCTTTTAACACTCAAACCTTTATTGCAAAAGAGTTTATCCTCAAAAGGAATAGATTATAAAGTATATGCCCGTTTTCAGAGAAAATCAACGCTCTACTATTTTGCGTTGTGGCTTTGCCTCTTTGCAATTCTTTTTCTTACAGCAAAACTTTACCTCAACCTTTTTTAAAGAAGATCATCTGCTGGTGTTAGCTATGCCCACTTCAGCAATTTTTATTAAAATGAGAAGAATCACCTGGCAAAGTGATTAACAGCATAGCTAAGGGACTTATGAGATAAGGGCTTTTTATTCTTCAAACTGTTCAATCGTTCAAACCGCTTGCAGCGGGCCGACCGATCAACACTCACTCAATGAAATAGGAATGTTGATAGCCAGGCCGCCTTCAGCCGTTTCTTTGTATCGCCTTTTTTGAAAGCTGTCAACCTTTGTAATTAGTTTTAACTTGCACTGATGAATCAACTGCTTCTTACCTTTTTCCTCTTTTTCTCCCTTCAACTCAATGCGGGAAAAGTGGATACCATTTCCATTTACAGCAACGCTATGCAAAAAGTAATTAAAAGTGTTGTCATAACTCCCGATGTATATGAACGGGCAAATGAAAAATTTCCCGTTGTATATCTCTTACATGGGTATAGTGCCAACTATGCTCAATGGATCAATGCTGCACCGCAATTGCAACAGAAAGCAGATGAACTGAACATGATCCTGGTTTGCCCCGATGGTGGTTTTAACAGTTGGTATTTCAATAGCCCTGTTGATTCAAACGTGAAGTATGAAACTTTCATCAGCAAAGAACTCGTAAGTTATATGGATCATAATTACAAAACCATCAGTAATAAAAATGGCCGTGCTGTTACAGGTTTAAGCATGGGCGGACATGGCGGTTTGTATTTATCAATCAAACACAAAGATGTATTTGGAGCTGCAGGTTCTATTTGCGGTGGTGTTGACATCAGACCTTTTCCAAATAACTGGGATCTGCAAAAACAATTAGGCGATACTGTTTGCTGCAAACAAAATTGGAAAACCCATACAGTAATCAATCTTGTTGATGAGTTGAAGAATGGTGAATTAAAATTGATCATTGATTGCGGACTGGGTGATTTTTTTTTGGAGGTAAACAGAACGCTGCATCAAAAATTAATGTCGTTAAATATTGATCATGATTATATTGAACGGCCGGGCATGCACAACAAGGAATACTGGGGAAGCGCTATTGACTATCATTTGCTGTTTTTCAGAAAATGGTTTGGTGTAGCGGAATAAATATCACTTCAATTGCCCGCTCGCCCAATTTAAACTTGCAAAGGATTGATAAAATTTCGCTTTCAGCTCCAGTAATTTTTGCTGTGCTTCCAGCACTTTGCTTTCACGGGTATTTAACAGGAAAAGGGTTGTTTCACCTAATGAAAACTTCAACTGCTCCGCATCAAAGAGACGCACATAATTTTTATAAGCATCTTCATAAATCCGGATCTGCTTTTGCAGGTTCAATACTTCGTTATAATGAAAACGTACTTTATTTTCCAGGTTCAATTGTATAAAGTTCCGGTCAAGATCAAGCGCTTTTATTTTAATGCGTGCAGCTTTGTATTGCCCAAAGCCGCTCCGGTTGGGAATGGGAATGGCTACATTGAAACCAAATTTATAATTGTTTTCAAAGAAATTAAAATTAGCGCCACGCAGAGGGTTATTGCCGCTTTGCAGAAAATTATATTTAAAATTGGCCCGGGGCAACAGGTTCTGAAACTTCAACCTGCGTTCCACTTCCAATGACTGCAGTTTAAAATCAATTGCCTGCAGTTTGGGGTGCATGCTGGTGGTTTGTGATAACCATTGAGAAAGATCATCCACATTCAACTTTGTAAAGTTTTGTGCAGCCCATAAAGTATCAGGTATTACCCTGTCACTGATGTAAGCAGGTTGGTTATTTGTCAACCACAGGTAAGTAGATAATTCCAATGATGATTTCCTAAACTTCAACCATGCTTCTTCTCTTTGTTGCTGAAAGTTTTGCAGTTGAGCAAGCGCTTCAGTTGTATCAACAGCGGCACGGTCGCCCTGTTCAAAAGAAATTTTGATTAACCCGTAACGAAACTCATTGATGCGGATGGTATTTTCTAAAACTAAAAATACCTGATAATCTTTTGCCCAGCTCCAGTAAGCAAAGTACGCATCCCGCAACAGGTCGTTGATGATATTGCGGCGTTCCCATTCGCTTTGCTGTGTAAATAATTTCCCCTGCTGCAAGGCTGCCCTTCTTTTATCAAGAATAAGATCTTGTAACAACGGAACGCTTATGCCTGCATAGCTGCTCGTGTTCTTTGTTGCTTCTGAAGTAATAAAATCGCCAAAATTATTTTCAATACCTGCATAGGCTTCAATGCCAAACCAGGTGGGTATTGCAATTTCTCCATTGTTGTAATTAAAATAATTTTTACCATCGAATGTTTTTTGATCATTGCTGTAATAAAGTACGGGATCAAAATTTCCACGGATGGACTGCAGTTCGGCCCTTGCAATATCAACCAATAATCCTCCCTGCTTTGCAACCGGATGATTGAGGCGTACAATATTTAAAAACTCTTCTTCTTTTAATACACGTAAAGTATCCTGCGCCTGCAACACCTGCACAACAAGTATGCATATTAAAATTCCGACCAGCTTTTTTAGTATTCCGTTCATTAACAACTTTTAATGCTTATACACTTAACTGTTGCTGTTGAGGACAGCAACAACAGGAATAGATTCACAATCATACACTTTATTAATCCGTCAGACGAAGGCGTCAGACGGATGTGTTACAGTTTATTTATCAATCCGTCAGACGAGGGCGTCAGACGGATGTATTATAGTTTATGCTTTTCTATTTTCTTTTCCTTGATATCCCTGTCTTGCTGCTGCTCTTTATAAAAATCGGCAGGGAAGCCATTGATCTGCCGCCACAATTCATACCAGATGGGAACATCTTTGAGCAAAGCAAAACTTACTGAACCTGTTCCCATTTTTAAATTCTTTGGCCAGGGTCTGTCATTTTCATCTTCTGCCACCAATACACGGAACATTCCATTATTGCTGAGGTTAGTTTCAATAGCTACTACCCTTCCGCTAAACATTCCATACGATGCCTGCGGCCATCCGCTGAACACAATGGCAGGAAATCCATCAAACATAAAACGCACTTTCTGCCCCACACTCAGCAATTGCAGGTCCATAGGCTTCACCCATATTTCTGTAGCAAGCTGATAATTGTCCGGCACCACTTCAACAATCATATCACCTTCCTTTACCATTTCATTAATACCGGCTTTCTTTGCTTTAATCACCTGCCCGTTCTGCGGTGCCAGTACATAATACTGCCCGCTGCGGATGCGGTAATTATCAAACTGGTTTTGCAGTTTGGCCACCTTACCCTGTCCGCTTGCAATTTGTGATTGTGATTGAAACTGATCGCCCTGTGCCTTGGCAATCTTTTCTGCATACTCCTGCACGGCGCCACTTCTTTCCAATTGAAGAATGAGCAAATCCTGTTTACTGTTAGAAAAATCATTTTGTGCGCCAATGAGTTTTGCATTTATATTCTGATGCAATACTTTACGGCGTTCGTATTCTGTTAAAGGAATCACTCCCTGCTCATACATTTTGGTGGCAGCTTCTAATTGGCGATCAGCAACACTCATTTCATTTACAGTTGCAATTACTTTCATACTGTCGCTCTGTACTTTCCGTTTTGTTTGAATGAGTTTGTTTTCAATTAAACTTAATTTCAGATCCCTTTCATTTTGCAAAGCTTCCATCTGTTGCCGGGATGCCCCCACTTTACTCTGATAAAAATCAATGGTCATTTGCTCGGCGCTCAACTGCTGATTGGTACGTTGCAATAAATTCGGATCGAGATAATCATCTTTGATCTCTGCCAGTTGCACAATGGTATCGCCTTTCTTTACAAAATCACCTTCTTTTACCCACCATTTTACAATACGTCCCGGGATAATGTTATTCATCTGTTGCGGACGCTGTTCCTGCCGAAGCGTTGTTACAGCGCCTTCGCTGCGGATGTTCTGTGTCCATGGAAGAAACAGGATGATGAGCAAGGAACTAATGATGATCCAGAATATTCTGCGGATACGGCTTTTTTTATGCTGCCGGTAGATCTGTTGAAACGAATCAAGCTTCCTGCCAAGTTTCTCTTCAATGTTGGGCGTTAATAACTCAATTGCCATGTGTTGCTCATTTTAAAGTAGTTCCTGCGGTTTGCCTTGTTGTACAATGGCGCCATCCTGCATCTTCAATACCAGGTTGCATTGCTTTGCAAAACTTTCATCTTTTGTTATAATAATTACTGTAGTATGAGGAATTTCCTGCAACAAATATTGTTTCACTTTTTGAGTACATTCTTCATCAAAGCCCTGCCAGGGTTCTTCCAGCAACAACAACTGCGGATTTGCTGCCAATGCACGCAGTATTAATATTTTACGGATAACTGCACCTGATAAACGTTTCCCTGTTGAATCAATCTCAGTGTCAAATCCTTTTTTAAGAGAGAATATAAAATCCTGTATGCCGATCTTCGATGCAAGATCTGTGATCTGTTTGGTAGCGATGCCGCTATCACCCAATGTAATATTCTCATACAGGGTTCCCTTGAAGATGTCCTGTTGGTGAAACAGTATTCCTGTTTCGCCACGCAAAGAATCAGGATCATAATTACCAATGGGCACATCATTCACGGTAATGATTCCTTTAAAGTCAGCATAGGAACCCGTTAATAATTTCAGCAAGGTTGATTTGCCTGAACCAGCGTTTCCCATAATGCAAACTTTATCTCCTGGCTTTGCCGTAAATGAAACCCGGTTCAAAATATTGGTTGAATCATTATAACCGAAACTGAGATCATTCATGGCAATCGCCAACCCTTTCTTGTTTCCTGTAAGCTTAAGGGTTCCTTCAGCCTCAAGCGGTTTATCAATTATCTTCCCGAGTTTTTCAACACTGGTGAGTATATCATACATTTTATCTAAACTGCTGATCAACTTTTCAACCGATGCCAATACGATAAGAATCACAATTTCAGCAGCAGCAAACTGTCCCACATTGATTTCATTACTCACCAGGAGAAAAGCGCCAACCACCAGCATGCCCGCTGTAATGAGTATCTTAAAACCAATCAGGGTCCAGTACTGCATCAGTAGTATGCGGAAATGATTTGTTCTGGAATGAAGATAATTGGAGACTAATGTATCTGTTTTATCAACGGGCAGCGATGAGCTTCTTGAAAAATGAAACGATTTCAACACTCTTGCGATCTCCTCCAGCCAACCGGCAACAGAGTATTTGTCTTCACTTTCCTGTAAACTGGTTAACAAACCTCTTGCATACGTCATACGAATGATGAAGAATAAGATAAGAATAACCAGAAAACCGAAGATGATAAAAACATTGGCATAGAGCGAAAGCAAAACAAGTCCAAACACAATCTGGATTGTTGCCGAAGGAATATCCAGTAACAAACGGCTTAAACTTTTTTCAAGAACAATGATATCAAAAAAACGGTTAACAACCTCGGGCAGATAATCACTGTCAGTTTTCTGCATATCCAATTTAGGAATGCGCCATGCAAATTCAAAAGAGTACCGGACAAAAATACGTTGCTGTATTTTTTCAATGATTTTCATTTGCCCCACTTGCAGTAACCCTGTAAAAAAAACACTCAGCACCACCATAATAATTAAAACAACGATGGATGTGGAGACAGCGCCTGCCAAAACAAAATTAATAATGGCCTGTATGCCGAGCGGGACAATTAAAGCCAACAAGCCGGAGAGAATTGCAAAGAAATAAATGGAAGTGATTTCTTTGCGCTCAAGTTTTAATACTTGCCACAAGCGCTTAAGTGGTTTTCGTAAAATTTCGTCTGTTGAAATTTCCGCCATTTTGAGTCAGTCGTTTTATTAAAGACAGTTATGAGTTCTTATATTCATTTTTTAAACAAAATGAAGCTTTGTTGAACCGGACGCAAAGAACAGCATTTCAACTTAAATGTTCAAAAGAAAAGTTCAGTTATACTTTTTTTTAACACTCACTCAACGAAATAGGAATGTTGATAGCCAGGCCGCCTTCAGCTGTTTCTTTGTATTTTGTGTTCATATCTTTTGCAGTATCCCACATGGTTTTTACCACTGCATCCAATGATACTTTTGCATAATCAGGTGTGCTTTGCAATGCAAGTTGTGCAGCAGTGATGGCTTTTATAGCGCCCATTGTATTGCGTTCAATGCAGGGCACCTGTACCAAACCGGCAATGGGATCGCAGGTTAAACCCAAATGATGTTCCATAGCAATTTCAGCGGCCATCAACACCTGCCTTTGTGTGCCGCCCATACTTTCAGTTAAAGCAGCCGCAGCCATGGCGCTTGATACACCAATTTCTGCCTGGCAACCACCCATAGCCGCTGAAATGGTTGAACCTTTTTTAAAGATGCTCCCCACTTCAGAAGCCGTTAATAAAAAACGGATGATCTTATCGGTTTCATTTCCATCACAAAAACAAATGTAGTACATCAGCACAGCAGGAATAACACCTGCAGCACCGTTGGTGGGTGCAGTAACCACTCTTCCAAAAGATGCGTTCTCTTCATTTACTGCCAGTGCAAAACAACTTACAAAATCCAATGTGTAAGTAAAATCATTGCCGCCCGATCGGATAGCTTCAATCCATTCATTAAAATTTTCATACTTTTTTTTCTGCAATAATTTTTTATTCAATGCGGCAGCCCGGCGTTTTACATTAAGTCCGCCGGGCAGGTATCCTTCTGTATGACATCCTTTGAACATACATTCATGCATTACACGCCAGATGTTAAGCACTGCTTCTTTTGTTGCCGCTTCACTGCGCCATACACTTTCATTTTCCAAAACAATTTCGCTGATGCTCATACCTGTTTTCATACACCAGTGCAGCAGACCATCAGCAGTATCAACTGGAAAAGGCAACTGTACCTGTTGCTTGCCGATGGCTGTGTCATTTTCTTTTACCACAAAACCTCCTCCAATGGAATAATAGGTTTCAGCTATGGAATCTCCGTTTAAAAAAGAAACTAAGAATGTAACAGCATTGGGGTGATAAGGCAAACTTTCATGCATCAAAAAATCAATGTCTTCACGGGCGTCAAATTGTATTTCATGTTTGCCTGCCAGCAGAATTTCTTTCATGGCAGCAATATCATTGATCTTTGCATCAATGGCATTTACATCAAACGTAACAGGATCTTCTCCACTCAAACCCAACTGTATGGCAACATCAGTACCATGTCCCTTTCCTGTTTTAGCCAATGAACCGTACAGCAATACTCTTACAGAAACAACATTGTTTAATTGATTTTTTCCTTCGATGGATTGTACAAAACGCTGAGCAGCACGCCACGGACCCAGCGTATGACTGCTGGATGGCCCCACTCCTATTTTAAACATATCAAAAACGGAAATAGGTTCGTACAACAAGCGGATGAGTTTTTACAAAAGTACGTGCAAATAAAAGAGGCTGTCTCAAAAACCGGAATAAACACAGAGTAACAGAGATTTTTGAGTTTCACAGAAAAAATGGAAATTGAAACCCAAGCCTCTGTGTATCTCTGTTACTCCAAATCTCTGTGTTGAAATTACTTTTGAGACAACCTCTTTCAGAAGAATTTAATTTACAACGGCTATGATTTCCACTTCAAATATGAGAATAGCGTTGGCCGGAATAACCACCTGGCCGGTGTTGGGGTTAATGATGCCGGCAGCGCCATATCCCAAAGAAGGCGGAATAAACAATCTTATTTTTCCTCCTTCGCCAATCAGGGGCAATCCTCTTTTCCATCCTTCAATTAAACCTCCCAAAGTAAAGTTGGCGGTATTGGTGCCGGTTGTTTGGTCAAAAATAGTTCCGTTGGCAAGTTTACCCACATACTTTACCTGCATGGCGCTGCATTGGTTGGGCTTATCCGTATTACCTGCAACATCAATGATATAATATAAACCGCAGTTATCAAGTTCAACTGCGTTGGTGATGCTGTTGGATGCAAGATAGGTTGTGATCATGGCTTCTTCACTGGCAGGGGCCACTGTGCTGCCTGCTGTAACGGTACATGGTTCTGTTTTCTTTTTACATCCTGCCACTGCAAGGGTTAACATTAAAACGATGAGGGCATACTTCATGTGTACTTGTTTTTTATTCAGTTATTTTATAAAAATAATTCCGGCAAATATATTTGTTTGATGACTGACTCCGCTTTTTTTACTTCACATTCAACAAATTCATTTTACAGATTAACAAAGCATTGAACAATTTTTTTTCGGTTGATGAAGACAGCAGAAACTTATCATTCTAAAAAAGAAGACAACAACAGCATCATGACTGCTGCGTATCATTCACTTCCTCCTGTTGTAATTTTTCTTTCAGCTCTTTGTAATGCTGCTCATGCATGTCCCATTTAAACTGCATACGGAAGGTGGCATAAAAAACAACAATGAGTAAAACGGCAATCAATATCACCGTTAGCTGTGTACCCGATACATAAGGCATCCTTTTGTACCATCCACGAAACATTACACTCAACAATACCGGAAAACCAAAGGCAAAGCCCAGCGGCAAGCCTATCATGAGCTGTTTCAGCAATTTCTTTTCCTTTAAGCGGTTTTGTTCCCACCAGCTTATAAAGCTCTTATCCTCAGCAGAAAGCATCTTGTTTTTGGAGCAAAAATAATCAACTGTCAACAGCATCCCTTTTTATTTTTAGTACCCGAAACAATGTTTTTAAGTAAGTTTGAAAAAAAATATCTGTGAAAATCCAGGATTTATTGCCCCAATTCTTGTATCAGCAAAAAACGCTTTCCCTCCCCGGACTTGGCACTTTTGAATTAGACTCCACTATAAATGTGTATGAACTGAAAGAAGTAGGATGGCCCGAAAATACAATTACGTTTAAACTGAACCGCAATGCACCAATAACTGATGAGTTTTTAACTTACCTCGTACTGCATACGGGTAAAATGAAATCCTTAGCTCTCAGCGATCTTGAATCTTACCTCGGCAATGGTGTAGAGCTGTTAAACATTGGTAAGCCTTTTCCGCTTAAAGGAATTGGTTCAATAACCAAAACCACACAGGGAAATCTTGTATTTCAGCAGGGAACACCTGCTTTGGAAAAAATTGATTCCATCAATACCGATCATGTGAAAGACAGAACTGCAGAGCAGGATGCCATCAATGAAATTGATTTTTCATCCTTGCCCGCAAAGAGTTCAAGGAAAGTGATTCTTGTTTTTGGTGTCTTACTGGCATTGGCGCTTATTGGCTGGCTTGTGTATTTAGTCATTCCCAAAAATAAAACAACAAACGAATCCCAAACTGTTGCTGCAGATACGGTTGCTGTGGCGCAAACGAACGATTCAACTTCAACATCTAATACAAACCCCGGTACAGCAACTGCTGTTGATACTGCTTTTACTTTACTGCTTGAACGATTTACCAACAAAGCAAGCGCCCATAAAAAATTGGAAACATTAAAAGAAAGAGGACACAACGTAGTACTGG
Source organism: uncultured Chitinophagaceae bacterium (assembly GCA_947085245.1). Classification (GTDB taxonomy): domain Bacteria; phylum Bacteroidota; class Bacteroidia; order Chitinophagales; family Chitinophagaceae; genus Lacibacter. The sequence continues at coordinate 17,802 of CAMTVU010000070.1, forward strand.
AGATGAAAGACAGCACACATTACAATTTGCTCCTGCAGGTGAACCGCCCCTTAGCCGATACAACGTATGTAAGAGACTCCTTAAAGAAATGGTATCTCTGGAAAACAGAACTCATCAAACCCGGCCAATAAACATGAAGCAGAAATTAAGATTGCTTTTCGGCATCTTTTGGTTGATCGCAATTGCTGATCTGCTGCTCATCTATCTTAATAAAAATGAATTACGCTGGTTTACCAAACCGCTGCTGATGCCTTTACTGGCTGTTGCATTTTACCTTGGCAGCACTCATAAAAAAGGACAACTGTTTTCTTTTATTCTTCTGGCCTTGTTTCTTTCTCTTGGTGGTGATGTGTTGCTGCAAGTGAAAGGCATGTTCATACCCGGGCTTGTTTCTTTTTTACTGGCGCATGTGTTTTACATTCTTTATTTTTTAAAAACCAACCGGCAGAAAAAAGGATTGCTGCAGTTTCAACCACTGATAGGGTTGCCTGTGCCGGTTTATATTCTTCTCTTTCTGTACCTGCTTTATCCTTTTTTAGATACATTAAAAATACCGGTTACTGTTTACGGTATTACCATTGGCACCATGCTGCTCATGGCCATTAATACCAAACGAAAGGTGAAGGATGATGCCTCTGTCCTTTTCTTTAACGGCGCTTTGCAGTTTGTGATCTCCGATTCCCTGCTTGCAGTAAATATGTTTGCCCTTAACCATCTTGTGTTGAGTTTGTGTGTGATGATTACTTATGCCTCCGCACAATATTTAATTGTAAAGGGAGCGTTGGTGAATAAGGATTGATGAAGCCTACAAACTTTTTGAATGGATTACCCTCTGCTATTGAAAATTGTATTTGCACAATTCTTAAAAATAAAGTATTAATTGTAACCCTTCTTTAAAAATTGTTGCTTGGTTATGAGGCACAGAAACTTTCGTATATATTTGAGTTGGGCATAATAATACAACCCTAATATTCAAAATCTCAAAATAAATGGAAGAACTGTTAAAAAACTATTAGACCTGTTAAGCAGACTCGAAAAGACCAAAGGTTGGGACTTAGATGTAATTATTGATACCAGAAATAAGCTAAATCTCTATTTCAAAAAATATCTCAACAATGACAACCACTATCAACAATTACTAAAGGAAATAAAATTTGAACCACAATCAGAAGAAGATTTCTATGATGCAGTTGTTAAACTTAAAAGTCTTGTATCAACTTTAATTGAAGACATACAACTATCTTCAAGTGATGTAAAATTAACATCGGAAAAGGAAAGTCAAGATTTACTTAATAGACGGGGAAGGCTTCAACAGACCCGAAGTAATTGAACTTTTGTAATTCTATTGTACTTTAGTACTAAGGCGGGGCTTACGAAATTCTATTTCCACCCCTGCGTTCTGTATTATTTTGTTTCCCTCTTCCCTAACATTTTTTTTATCACCCTTAATTAAAAAACATGATTTCAGGAAGTACAAGCATCAGAGATACCATCGGCAATACTCCACTGGTAACATTAAAAAACATTGTGCCTGCAAACAGTGCCCGCATTATTGCCAAAATGGAAAGCACCAATCCAACAGGCAGCATGAAAGACAGGATGGCCAAAGCGGTAATTGAAGCATCTGCAAAAAAAGGATTGATAAAAAAGGGAAGTACGGTTGTAGAATATACCGCCGGTACAACAGGTGTATCACTGGCATTTGTGTGCGCCTCCCTGGGTTATCATTTTCATGCCGTTTTTTCGGATGCTTTCAGCAATGAAAAAAGAATTACCATGAAAGCTTTTGGAGCTACCGTAACGGATGTGTTGAGTGACAATAAAAAAATTACAGAAAAGCTCATCAAAGAAATGATTGAAACATCCAGGGGATTAAGTGAACAGGATAACCATTGGTGGTCGGATCAGTTAAACAACCGGGATGCAGAGCAGGGTTATTATCCGCTTGGAGATGAAATCTGGGAGCAATCTGAAGGTAATGTACATGCGTTTGTACATACAGTAAGCACGGCACATTCTATTCATGGTGTAACGAAAGCTCTTTTAAAACATAACAATCAGATAGAAACCTTTGCAGTGGAACCCGATGAATCTGCTGTACTGTCGGGCCGTCCTTCAGGCTCACACAAAATTGAAGGCATTGGCATTGGTTTTATTCCACCGCTATGGCAACCTGATATCGTTAATGAAATATTAACCGTTACTACAGAAGATGCAATAAGTATGGCAAGGAGGCTTGCTAAAGAAGAAGGAATTTTTGCAGGCACTTCTACCGGCACCAATATTGTTGCAGCCCTGAGAGTAGCGGAAAGGCTGGGCCCCGGTAAAACAGTAGCAACAATCATTGTTGATTCAGGACTACGGTATCTCAGCACTCCTTTATACCAGTTACTATAAGTAAGAGGAAACAATAAAACTGAATATTCGTTTATCCGGTAGTTTTTTTCTTTTTCAGAAAACCCTTTCGTTGGCGCACAGGTTTATAAATATCTTTTGCTTTTTGTACCAGTGTCAACATTTCCTTTTGCAGGTAATCGTTGGGGTTTACACAAGTTTGCAGCAGTTTGATGAGATCATCCCAACCTGCTTCTTTCAAATAAACAGATTTTTTCAGCAGCATACCAAACATTGCAACCGCCGCTGCAAACCGGTAACTGCTGTCGGCCTCACGCAGGGTTGTATAATTGTTTAAGAACCGGTACTGTTCAGTATTTCTGGTTTTAGTTCCTGTGGGTTGAAAGCTGAGTTCGGCAATGGCAAGGGTTTCAACGGAAGGAATTACCCCGTCTGTTAACTCCACTTCAAACACGGCTGTTACCGTTTGCCCCGTTCCTATTTCCCCGCCTTCGAGTGTGTTGCTGCTGATGGCGGTTAAATCTTTCCGGTTATCATACCCAATCAAACGGTACTGTTTGATATATTTTGATTGAAACGTAACATTCAACAACGCTTCATCAGCAACGGCATACAATGTTTGCATCAGTTCTTTTACCAAAACTTTTTCTGCTTCCATTACATTATCGAGGTACGCAAAATTTCCGTTTCCTTTTTTTGCCAGCACTTCTAATTTTGAATCTTTATAATTTCCCATTCCCACACCAAGGCAGGTAAGATAAATTCCGGTCTGCTGTTTCTGCACAATTAAATTCATCAATGCTTCATCACTTACTTCGCCCACATTAAAATCACCATCGGTTGCAAGAATAATACGGTTGTTGCCGCCTTTAATGAATTTGCTTTGCGCAAGTGTATAAGCCTGCCGTATAGCCGATTCACCCGGTGTATCTCCACCGGCAGTAAGTGAATCAATTACACGCATGATTTTTTCTTTTTCCTTTCCTGATGTTGGTTGCAGCACCACTCCCACTGTACCTCCATACAGCATTACTGATATGGTATCAATGGCCCGCAGGTTTTGTACCATCATCCGAAAAGCGGTTTTCAATAACGGTAACCGGTTGGGCAGTTCCATAGAACCACTCACATCAATTAAAAAAACAAAATTGCTGGGTGGTAAAAAATCGTAATTGATTTTTTTTGCATGCAATTGAAGAAACAATAATTTATTGGATGGATTCCAGGGACAATCGGTTAACTGCGATTGTATATGAAACGTTTTTCCGGGTGGTGGTTCTTTGTACGCCTGCGGAAAATAATTCAGCATTTCTTCTATCCTTACCGCATCGGCTGGTACGGCAGAATGCATATTGATAAACCGGCGGATATTACTGTAAGATGCCTTATCAACATCCAATGAAAAACCGGCCGAAGGAAACTCATGGGTATTATTAAAATCATTTTCCGTTTGTTCTGAATAGGTTTCGCCAGATGATGGCTTCCATGTAATATCAGTGGCCGTTTTATCTTTTATAAAAGAAAGCAGTTTCTTTTTCTGCCCTGTTGAAATGGCCGTTACTTTCAGAACAATATGATTGAATTCTTTGCTGTTGAGTACAACCTTTTTTTCTTCATATCCATTCAACAGAAAACTAACGGTATCTGTTACCCGTGAAGAAGGGATACCGAAACCACCGGCGGAGCCGGAGTAATAAAATGAGTTGGTGGAATGAACATGAATACGAACCAGCGCCAACGGAGCGTCTTTCGTATCTTTTACTTCGCCACGAAAATAGAACTGGGATTTCGCATTTGCAGCGAACAGAAGCAGGCACCATAAAGTAATGCACCGTTGATTCATAATCAGTTCCTGCATCACCGTTTATCTGCAATGATCAGGAAGGGTTATCTGTAAGCTGGTAGATCTCTTTCAGGTTGCGGCCAAGGCCATCATAATCCAATCCATAACCCAATAAAAATTTATCCGGCACTGAAAAACCAAGATAATCAATTGTAACAGGATATGCTGTTGCGTCGGGTTTGTGTAACAGCGCAGCAATTTTTAATGATGCCGGATGTTGATTATACAACTGCGGCAAAAACGCATGCATGGTTTTACCGGTATCAATAATATCTTCCAGCACAATTACATGGCGGTTAACAATATCCATATCCAATCCAATAGCTGTAATTACCTGCCCGGTTGATTTAGTTCCTTTGTATGATGCCAGTTTAATAAAACAGATTTCTGCATCAATGCTGATAGACTTAAACAGATCAGAAGCAAATATGAAAGAGCCGTTGAGGATTGCAATGAACAAAGGTTTCTTTCCTTTATAATCGTCATCTATTTGTTTGGCCAGTTCCTGTACACGTTTCAGCACAACCGCTTCGGCCATGTACGGAACAAAATATTTATCGTGAACTTTTATTGCAGACATTGAAATTATTTATTGATGATGAGTTCCATTCCTTCTTTCAGATCCGTTCCATCCAGTTTGTTCCATTGCTGAAGATCAGTTAATGATACTTCATATTTTTTAGAAATGCCGTACAAGGTTTCTTTTGGCTGAACAATGTGAATTGTTATTTCAGTTACCACAACCGGGTTTGTTTCTGTTGCTGTTGGCTGCACTGCTGCTGTAATTTTTTTATTGCTGAGTTTGGGTGCGGCTGGTGCAGGCGATTGCAGATACAATTGTTCACCGGCAGCAGGTTGCTGATTGGCAGTTAAGAAATTCAGTTGCATCAATGCATCCAAACGGATACCCTGTTGCTGGGCAATATCATATAATAATTCACCATCGGCAACGGTATGAAATTGATTGGCGCCAATCCTGCGTTTGCGCTGCAGATAAACCAACTGATCTTTTTCAACCGCTTCTTTTTCTGTTAAGTCGTTAAAATCAAAAATATATTTTAACGGCACATTGTATTGCTGGGCGATGGCTAAGAAAGAAGTTCCCTTTTCTGCAAACATCACTCTTGTTTCATTGATTTTAAATTCACCGGTTGGATAAACAGCAGCAGGTTTCTTTTCGTCTGTTTTTACAATCTGTGGTGTTGATGTTTGAACAGGTGGCTGCGTTACAATAACTGTGTTGCTGTTTACCGGAGATGGTACAGTAGTTGTTGTTTGAGGAATTGTTGTTGGCTGTTCGGTTTTTACAACAACCGGTTCATCTGCTTTCTTTTTGCCCATTGCAATTAAAGAATACTCATTGAGGTTATAGGTTTCAATATACTTGATGAGCATTTCAGGGTAGCGGGGATTTGTTGCGTAGCCTGCTTTCTTTAAACCATAAGCCCATGCTTTGTAATCAACAGGATCAAGAGTGAACAGGAAATCGTAATGCTTTCTTGTACGCAGAAAGTTGGAATGATCAATATATGATTCTTCTGCATTGTTATACTTTCTGAAACATTCACCGGGGGCATCATCATCATGACTAACCGATGGACCCGTCCATGTTTCTTTACACTTAATGCCAAAATGATTGTTTGATTTTTTTACAAGTTTACTGTTGCCATTCTCTGTTTCTACAATGCCCTGCGCCAGTGTAACCGATGCAGGTACACCTGAACGAATCATCTCCTTCATGGCTATGTCTTTATAGGTATTAACATACTCCTCAATGGAAATTGTCTGGGCATTGGATACAGACACATTTAATAATCCAATCAACAAATAAGCCACTTTCTTCATACTGCTTTTTATTTTTTTCGAATGAGAAACAATCCGTCTCTCAGGGTTAACATTATTTTTTCAACTTCATCATCAGCCGCTATTTTTTCATTGAATGCGTGAATGGCTTTTGCATTCTTTCCTTTTATATCATCACTCAATACATCGCCATGAAACAAAACATTATCGGCCAATAGTAAACCACCACTTCTTAAACGGGGTTTTACCAGTTCATAGTATTTGCTGTAGCCCGGTTTATCGGCATCCATAAAAATAAGATCCCATATTTCCTGCAGTTGAGGGATGATCTGTAATGCATCGCCCACATGCAGTTGTATTTTTTCATTCAGCCCTGCCCTGCTGAAATTCTTTTTTGCGATAGCTGCATCCTGTTCACGCATTTCAATGGTATGCAGTAATCCGTCTGCTGCTAATCCTTTTGCCAAACAAATGCTGCTGTACCCGATCATTGTTCCAATTTCAAGAATGCGTTTGGGCCGAATGAGTTTGCTGATGATTTCAAGGAACTTTCCCTGGAGATGCCCGCTCATCATGTGCGGCTGTGCATGTGTATGAATGGTTTCGGCGGCAATGCTTTTCAGCAATTCATCTTCGGGTGAAGAAAATGTTGCAGCATAAGCTTCTGCCAGCGGATGAATCAACTCCAAGTGAAAAATTTCAGGCAAAGATAGAACAGATGGGGCAAAGAACCGAAGCAACAATCATTTTTTCATTCTATGGAATGATCCCTTTCTGTTCACTGATGCTGTTAAAACTTTTAAAAAACTTTGTTTCAACTAAAGGAAGCTCCTTTGGAGCTATGTATTCATTTATATAACTCTATAAACAGGCAACCTCTACGGGGTTTATCTTTTGCTCCGCCAGGAGCATCCTGTTTATAGAAACAATCAAGCAGACTCCGAAGGAGTTGCCTTATAAAATTGACAAAAGAAATTTATCACATTTATACAACATCAGTTTTAGGTTTATGTGAGATCAACCATAGCCCAATAAAAGTTAAAAGCCCATTGATGATCAACAGTTCAATACCGATTTTAAATCCGCCGAAGATGGACATCGAAAAATCTTTTAATGCAGCAGCAGACTCGGCACCCAGGTTTAATTTATTGGCAAACCATTCTGCATTATTGATAAGGTCAATACCTATCACTAATAACGGAGCTGCAATACATACAAACAAGCTCAGCCTGTCATTGATCTGGCGTTTGGTTAAAATACCAAATGCAAACAATCCCAGTAATGGGCCATAGGTGTACCCGGCTACTTTTAAAATTACATCAATGATGGATTTGTCATCAATCCATTTAAAGATCATCACACATAAAAAGAAAATAATTGCAAACGTTAAGTGTACTGTTAAACGTAAACGTTTTTTTCCTTTTTCATCCAGGTCGGTTCTGCGTTTTAAACCAAGTATGTCAATACTGAAAGAAGAAGTAAGCGCTGTTAATGCACCATCTGCACTTGGAAATAAAGCCGAGATCAAACCAATGATAAAGATTACACCAATGCCAACGGAAAGATAATTACCCAATGCAATGGCAGGAAACAGATCATCGCCTTTTATCTGCAGGTTATTGGCCCCGGCATAGAGATACAGCAAACCACCCATGAGCAAAAACAAAAAATTCACAAACAATAATACAAAGCTCAGCGTCATTACATTTTTCTGTGATCCCTTCAGTGTGCGTACGCTGATATTTTTCTGCATCATCTCCTGGTCAAGCCCCGTCATGGCAATGGTAATGAAAGCACCGCCTAAGATCTGCTTCACAAAAAAGCCCGATGCTTTTATATCTGTATTAAACAGTTTGGTCATTCCTTTTTCACTCAGCTGACCAATGGTTTGAGAAAAGCTGAAATCCATTTTATGCATGATGGCGATGATACAAACCACAAGTCCTATCAGCATACAGGAAGTTTGCAGTGTATCGGTATAAACAATTGTTTTTACACCGCCTTCAAATGTGTACAAAAGAATAAGAACCAATATTACCAATGAGGTTACCCAGAAAGGAACACCCATTGCATTAAGAATAAATATCTGCAGAATGTTTACCACCAGGTACATTCTTGCAGTAGCGCCCAATGTTCTTGATAAAATAAAATAAGAAGCGCCTGTTTTATAACTTATCGTTCCAAAACGATGTTCCAGGTAATTGTAAATGGAAGTGAGATTCATTTTATAATACAGCGGCAGTAACACAAAAGCAATTACAAGATAACCAAGAAAGTAACCGATTACCACCTGGAAGTATTGAAAACCTGCAGCTCCAACAGTACCCGGCACACTCACAAACGTAACACCGCTTAAAGATGTGCCAATCATTCCAAAAGCCACCAGCATCCAGTTGCTGCTGCGGTTACCAATGAAAAAGGAATCGTTGTTTGAATTTCTGGATGTGTACCACGCAACAACCAGCAGCAGTAAGAAATATCCAAATACAAAGGAAAATAATAATACCGGCGACATATTGGCATTGGTTTAAAAATGAAGATAAAGAAATATAACAAAGAGAGGCTGTCTGATAAATAAATAAAGCTCTTGAGATTTGCTTAAACGACTTCGGTTCTCCATCAGGGATCCGAATAAAATCTCCAAAAGTTTATTTATGAGACAGCCTCTCTGATAAGTTTCCTTACTTTGCAATATATTTTTAACTCTATGCAATTTTCATCATTAGCTGTTTTCTGCGGATCAAAATCGGGAGCCGATCCTTTGTTTATTGAGCATGCAAGACAATTGGGGTTTTTGATGGCGCAAAAAAAAATCAAATTAGTTTATGGTGGCGGCGGCAAGGGATTGATGGGCGCTGTTGCTGATGCAGTGATGGAAGGGGGAGGAAAAGCAGTTGGTATTATTCCTGAAATATTATTGGAATGGGAAACACAACATGAAGGTATTACTGAACTGCTTGTTGTACCTGACATGCACGTTCGTAAAAAGAAAATGTATGAGTTGTGCGATGCGGCTGTGATTTTACCGGGAGGACATGGAACATTGGATGAAATGTTTGAAATGCTTACATGGAACACACTCAACATCCATAACAAAAAATTATTCCTGCTCAACAGCAAGGGATATTACACGCATCTTGTTGCACATATCCATCACATGCAGAAAGAAGATTTTTTATACGAAAAGATGGACGAACGTATTGTGGTGGTTGATGAACCGGCAGATATTTTTAACGACGCTGGTTTTTAGGACGCAGGTAAAATAAAAAAGTGGTTCTGAAAACAGGTTGCAACCTGTTGTACTGATCAATGTATGGAGATTTCGGATCTCTCAGCACATCAACCATAATACTTGTATAAAATTGCGATTGACCGATGAAGCGGTTTCCATAACCTCCTCCTACAAGAATGCTTGGTGCAGAATATTTTTGTTTATTACTGATCACACTTCCGTTTTTTGTACTGAAGCTTATACTGTTGTACTCAAACTGACCACCCAGGAAGATCATATTCACCGGCCAAATTTTTACAAATGGCCCGCCACCAACTATTAGCTGACGATCTACCGCAGGTGTATTAATATAATTCTGGGTAATAAAAGAAAAATTGGTTGACACTCCCACATCTACAAACCGGTTTAAACTGTAACCAACTTCAGGATTTAAACCCAAAATAAACCCATTGAAAAACCCAAGGTTTATTCCTGTACCAATAAATAAGTTTTCTTTATTAAATCCTTTTTCACTTTCCTTCTGTGAAAAAGCACTGCTGCTGATAAGAACAAATGAAATGAATACTGTGAATTTTTTCATTGTGATTGCTTTATTGTAAATCAAAAATTTTTCCCGGATTTAAAATATTGTTGGGATCAAATGCTTTTTTAATTTCCCTCATCAGTCTCAGGTTGGTTTCTTTCATCACCACATGCATAAATCCTTTCTGTATTAATCCAATCCCATGTTCACCGCTGATAGTTCCGCCCAGCTTATGCACCAACTCAAACATGGCCCTCAAACATTTATTCATTTCAGCATCGCCATAACTGTTGGGTGTTCCTTCTTTGCGGATGCGGATGTGCAAATTACCATCCCCTGCATGACCATAACAAACTACATCAAAATTAAATTGCCTGCCCAGCTCTTTCACAGCACGTATCAATGCAGGCAGTTCGGCCCTTGGCACAACCGTGTCTTCTTCAATTGTATAGCCTGCAAGTTTTGCCGCTTCTGCTACACGCCTGCGTAATTTCCAGAGCTCGGCTTTTTGCTGTGCATCATCTGCAAAATACAACTCACCAATATCATATTTCGTTAACAGTTCGCTAATTGCTTCCATGTCTTTCATCAATACATCCATGTCGTTTCCATCCACTTCAATAATGAGATGAGCAGCTGTATCATCAGTAACAGGAATTGCAGAGCTGTCCACCAGTTTACTTACAATCTGCAATGCATCTATCTCCATCAACTCCAAACCACTGGGTGTAAACCCTGCCCTGAAAATTTCACTCACTGCTTCACCAGCCTGTTCCAAATTTCTGAAAGGCACCAGCATGAGCAGATCATATTTTGGCAATGGAATTAATTTCAAAACAATTTTTGTAACAATGCCCAGCGTGCCTTCACTGCCCACCATTAACTGTGTAAGATTATAGCCGGTAGAATTTTTCAACACATTGGCACCCGTCCACATCACTTCACCGCCTGGCAACACCACTTCAAGATTCAACACATAATCTTTCACCACACCATACTTCACCGCTTTAGGTCCGCCGCTGTTCTCTGCAATATTTCCGCCAATGAAACAACTGCCACGGCTGCTGGGATCGGGCGGATAAAATAAACCAACTGCTTTTACTTCATCCATCAGCACTTCAGTAATCACTCCCGGTTCAGTTGTAACCTGATGATTGCGTTCATCAATAAATAAAATAGAATTCAATCGTTCGGTTGATAACAAAACGCCGCCCCTGTGTGCCAAAGCGCCGCCGCTTAATCCCGTGCCTGCACCTCTTGGTGTAACAGGGATAAGCTGTTCATTACACAACTTCATGATCCTGCTGATCTCATCTGTTGTACGTGGCTTCACAACCACTTCGGGAGGAAAATGAAGATTCTCAGTTTCATCATGTGCATAATTGCTGAGCGTTTCTTCATCAAGCAACACATAATTGACACCCACAATTGCTTTGAGTTCGTTTATAATACCGGGGGTAATTTTTGTGTAGCTGTTAACTGCCATCCTGCTGTGAATTTTGAACGAAATTCGGTAAAGAAGAGGAAGAAGGGAAAAAGATTTTTGTACTTAGCTGATGTGCTGCTATTTGGCTTTGGTTGCGCCTGCCACGCAACGAAGTGGCTGCGTGGTCGCACACTGACCCGTCCTGAAAAAATATTTATTGACGCAGCAAAGCAAGTCAACCCAGATGAAGCTGATAGCGATATGCAAATAAGGCTATATTCGTCTGCCCCGCTTTTAGCAATATTCGTGTTGGCTGTAGTTTATCGTCTATAATCGAGTTGTGAGTCAAACCGTCCATCAACAATTTTTACGCTGTCCTTTGAGTTTAAGGGATTATATAAAGTTCCGCTAAACTTACCTGATATTATTTTGCTTGTAGTATCAAACTTTGTAATTGTCAAAATACAAGTATTCGGAATTTTATTTTTATACTCTTTGTACCATTGGTTATACCTACTTGCAATATATGTCATTCCTCTGTTAAGATTACTGTCAAGATAAAATGTACCTGTAGTCGTAACATTTTTTGTGTAGAAAAAAAATGACTGGTCAATTGTTTCTGATGTAACTGTGTAGTCTGCACTTATACCAAGGTCGAAATCTCCGTTAGGTTGTTTATACAAATAAGCTACTACCTTATTGTCGTTACAGCCTGCAAATGTGCAACGCCTGCCGTAATTAGTCCAAACTTTGCTGTCAAGTAGAAACCCTAATGTGTTTTGCCCGGTCTCTGTAATTGGCGGAAGCGATAGAATAGGAATTTTCTCTTTTTTGCAGGAGATAAAGGAAAGTGTCACCGAAATTATTATCAATGTCGTTATATGTTTCATAGTTAGGTCTGTTTTAAATTACCGCCAACAAATAATCTATATTCTCTTTAAAGGTTAGCCATGCCCGGTTCGTCCAGTTTATTTTGCAATCCATTTTTTGTAACGCTTTTGTATTTCGGCATGAGGTACTACCTGCCCGTTCTCTGATTCTGAAAGTGCCACTTCTACATCGGCCCTTACTTTGTCTGGCATCGTATTCCACCAATCATTATCTGCATCAACCTCAAGCATTGCGTGCATCATTTTTACAACTTTTTCATCAGCAGTATCAATATATTTCTTAACCTCTTGACGCATTATTTTATCTGCCTTCATAAAAATTTCAGTTTATACAAAGTTACTTTTTTATTTAATTAACTGCTTACGGGTGTTTTTGCCCAACAATAAATTCAGGGTATTTAAAACCTCGGGCACATACTCTGCCTCCGCTGGCTCTTATCGCCAAAGTATTCATTGTAGTATCCATTTTTGATGAGAGAGAATTCCCATGCACCATTGGCATTGTTGAATCTTGTTAAGTTACTCGTTGTAGCATCATACGTAAATGTGAAGCGCAGGTTTTTCCACTCCAGCCCAACCATGGCAACAGCTGCATCAGCCCATCGGTAATATGCGCCGCCAAATACAACTACGCTGCCATCACCCATTACATTATAAGCGGCATTACCGCCAAACACCAATTCATTGGCTTTGGCCTGGGAAGAGAAATAAGCGTTGGGATTTAATATCCACTCATCATTCATTTTAAAACTGCCGTTCAAAAATCCAATATATCTTCTTGCTACTTCGTTGGTACCGTTGCTGAAAAATGTTTCTTTGGGTTTGTTGATATGATGAACGGATACACCTGCATTGATGTAGGTATTTTCCGTTGGGAAGTAAGCATAGTTCATGCCCACCTGCAAATCAAAATAAGAAGAGTTGGGATTGGTTAATTTTGCTTCACCGCTTGGCGCACCTGCATCAAAGAATTTTCCGTTCCATTGATTATCGAATGTAAACCTGGTTATATCAATCCGCTTGTTGGCATAACCTGCATTAAAGCCAGCCGAGATAAGGCTGCTTAACCCAATCATTTGGTGATATGCAAGAGAACCATATACTTTATTGGAACGAAGATTTCCTCTTCCTGCCACATCATTCAGCAATACAGCGCCAACACCCACCCAACCATTTTCAATCTGGTTGCGGAACAACTGCACATCGCCCCACACACTTGCTGTTTTAAAAGGAACAGGAATTGAAGTCCACTGGCTGCGGTAATTGATACCGATCCTGTAATCTGATTCAGGAAGAAACCCTGTGTTGGCAGGATTGGTTGTAAGCGGTGAATTCATGAATTGAGAAAAATGCAAATCCTGTGCACCTGCATTTACCTGCAGCAGCAACAGCACCGTTACAATTTGTATGATTCTTTTTCTATTCATGATCTTCTTACTAAACGCTTTTACTAATTATAAATTCTGTTCGCTTCACTCATCGTATCAATGTTACATCTCCTTTCTTCTTTACTTTTTCGTTTGTGAAATATTCTACATCCAGCGTCCATGCATAGGCATCCATAGGTTGTGGTGTTCCTTTATAGGTTCCATCCCAACCAATGTTTTGTGAACGGCTTTCAAACACCATCAACCCCTGCCGGTTAAACACCCGTAAGGTCATTTTCACAATACCAAATCCACGTACCATAAACTTATCATTCACGCCATCACCATTAGGTGTAAAGGCACTTGGAAGATCATTTACAATGTTGATGATGGATTCAACCGGAATACATACAGAATCCAAACATCCGGCTGCATTAAATACAGTTTGACAAACAGTATTGATTGCCGGGCGAACGTATTGATGAACAGGATCTCTCAATGCAGATGTATCCCCATCACCAAAATCCCACGACCATCTTATTACATCGGGCGAAGCCGTACTGGTAAAGCGTGTTGCTGTATTTTCCTGTGATGGATTAGGATTATAGAAGAACCCTGCCGTTGGCGGCGCTACTGCCTGGAAAGTTCTTGTTGCAGAATCAACGAGGTTGCAACTGTTGGAATTGAAAATATATTGTTTGATGGTGTAAGTGCCGGGAGTGTTATAAATAAAACCCGGAAGTGTATTGGTTGATGTTTGTCCGTCGCTGCTTACCCACAAATAAGTAAGAGCGCCAATTGAAGTATCAACAACTCGTACCGTATCCGGCACACAAACACTGCTTACACTGAAACCTGCTTTGATATTATCAATTACCTGGAAATTTACAAAGCCCGATGAATCGCCCTGGTTGCAATAGTTGGTATCAATCAATACCAAACGTACATTGTAAGTACCAACACCTGGGAAAGTATGTGTAACAGGTGGTGCAAAGCCGGGCACAGTATCATTCCTGCTTCCATCGCCCCATACCCACATAAATGATTTAGGACCAAAAGGTGTTGATGCAGTGAGTATATTACTGGTGTTGGTAAAATCAAAACTAAGACTGTTACAACCCTTTCTTGCAAAATTAAAACCAACATCAACCGAATCGGTAGTTACACGGATGCGCATGGTAGCAGAATCTTTTACATTACAGGAGTTACTGTCAATACCAATCACTTTTACATTAAAATATCCTGTTGTTGTAAAAGTGTGTGTGTAAGGATTTGTTGCCGTTGTATCGTTGCGTGTGCCATCACCCCATATCCAGATGTATTGTTTTGCCTGGCGAATGGTATCTGTGAATTGAACAGTGGCCGGCAAACAGAAATTCAATTGTTTTGCACCAACTGCTCTTAACGCAACATCTATACCGGCAAGATCAAAACGAATTTTCACCATACCAAGATTACAACCGGCACCTGTTGCAGGATTTACATTACCAAAAACGCCAGCAGTAATAGGGAAGGTGGCAGTTAATGGCATGCCGCTGGCAACAGATTTACAATTTGCACACATAGCCTGGTAAATCACACCATTTGCATCAAAGCGGCTTGTACCACCATCCACATGTTCCCAACCACCGCCACCACCTTGCTGACCAAAAAAACTGCCATATAATTGTGAAGATGCATTTTTCTGAAGTACGAAAAAATAAAAATCACTTCCATCCGTATTCCGTTGAAATGCATCATTGGTAGTTGGCAGTCCGGTAGTGCCTGCTGTGGGGTACCCGTTTCCAAATGTGTTTGCTCCTCCACCCCAACCGGATACATATACATTTTCACAATTATCTACCAGGAAAGCAACAGGAGAAATGTTGGGACTTAGCGCCCCGGATGTACCAAACGTTGTAGAATAAACAAAAGCACTTAAGTCGGGACGAAGTTTTGCAATGAATTGCCGTGAATTGGCTACTGAATAAGTTGCATTCTGCACAGGCCAGTTGCCGGTGGTGGTACCCATTACATAGGGAAATCCCATCCGGTCAAACTGAACACCATAAACAATATCAATACGGTTTGTTCCCAGGTAAGTAGAACGAACTCTTGAAACAGAGTTTCCATTATCCAATAGATTCGTTAAATATCCATCTGCTATATCTCCGTTATAAGCCGGTTGAAGAACACCTGCACCTGTTCCCGGAAAATTATTACTGGCAGTACCGCCACCAATATAAATATCTTGTGTACTGAGAGGATTGATTGCCAGTACAAAACCTGCATCATCGCCTGCACCTCCCAAATAAGTACTCCATATTACAGCATTGGCATTGGGATTGAGTTTCATTACCACCGCATCCTGCCGGCCACCTGAACCTGCCTGGAAACCATTCTGCGTGAAAAAATTTACTGATTGGGTTGAAGATGCAACAAGAATATTGTTAGCAGCATCGAGTATTACTTCACTGCGTCCATCATCACCATAATTACGTTGAAGAGAATTTGCACCACTGCGTGAGGGTGAAATATTTACTCCATCATCAGCAGATCCCCCAATTCGTATGGAACCGATAATGGCTGTACCTGTGGAATTTATTTTTGTAACAAAAATATCATAGCCGCCGCCCGAACCAATTAAAGAACCTGGAAATGTATTGCCCGAACTGGTTCTGCCGGCAATTACTAAATTACCGGCTGCATCCGCAACTAAACTGTGTGGCTGATCCATACCGTTGCCACCAAGATAAGTTGCAAAAATCCTGGTTCGGCCATCAGGCGATAAACGGATAATGGCAACATCCGGCGGAGCACTGGCATTGCCCGGCCCCCCACCTGTTGATTGTATAGCACCGGGGCTTACCGGAAAACCGGTTGGTTGTGCAATACCTCCTCCATAAAAACTTCCATCAACGCCGGGAGTTGCAGTAAAGCCCCAGTTATCGGCTGTACTTCTGCTGAATGATGAAAATACAAGCGAGGGATCAATGATAAGCGTTGTTCCCTTATCATACTTTTTTATATCAAAACTTACTGTATTGCCGGTGAGTTTGTATTTGCATGAAATGGTTTCTCTTTTTCCCTCAACAAACTGGTAGGTATAAGGTTTCAACTCACGGGCCTCACCAACCGAAGTGCCAACTACCAGTTCATTATTCCTGATACTGAGTTGATCGGCTCCTTCATAATGCATTTTAATTGCTGAAACATCAGCACCGGGATAAACCACTACATCATATTTCAACTGATCGCCCTGCACATAGTAACGCACATCCACATTGGGATAAACATTTTTATAAGTAACGGCCTGGTAGAGTTTACAATCACTTCCCCATTTGGAAGGATCATTGCCAATGAAATAATTTTCACGACCGGGTAATTGTTTTTCCATAACAGGTTTGGAATTGAAATTACCACCGAGAAATTTTACACGAAAAGCATGGGCTCTTAACTGAACGGGGGACTCAATTCTTGCGGATGTTTTGGAGGAAGTGTCAAACACATGACCATGATTGTATTCGGCCATGCGCTGATAATCTTCCGGATGATTCATCAATATTGTATAACCATCTTTACTTAAAAAGAAAGCGCTGTTGCCTACTTCTGTTTTAAACATCACCTGCTTATCCCACTGACCTTTGTTTTCAACAAAATAAAGCTGCGACTTAGTGATAAGAGGTGCTGCAATAAGCAAAAATGCTACAATAAGGTGCCGGGATATTATCATGTAAATTTTTTCCAATGCTACAGGACTTTGAATGTACTCAATTAAAACGGAAAATATAATTGCTTATTTCTTTATGCCACTCTGCTCCACTCCGTTTTTCCTTTTTTCGACAGGAGATAACTTTTTAACAGCAAATTTTCAGCCGAAGTCAGATCCGGGTCATCATTCAGCAACTCATCGCTGATCTTTTTTGCCAGTTCCAGCAATTCTTTATCCAGTACAATGCTGGCAAG
Source organism: uncultured Chitinophagaceae bacterium (assembly GCA_947085245.1). Lineage (GTDB taxonomy): Bacteria > Bacteroidota > Bacteroidia > Chitinophagales > Chitinophagaceae > Lacibacter. The sequence continues at coordinate 35,186 of CAMTVU010000070.1, forward strand.
CTTAAAGTTCAATACCCCACTCTGTTTGGTGCCTTCAATGTCGCCGGGGCCACGTAGTTCCAGATCTTTTTCTGCTATTAAAAAACCATCGTTGGTTGCACACATTATCTTTAACCGCTCCCGTGCATCATTCGTTAATTTGCTGCCTGTTAAAAGAATGCAAAAACTCTGTTCACTTCCCCTGCCCACCCTTCCACGCAACTGGTGCAACTGCGATAATCCAAAACGTTCAGCGCTTTCTATCACCATCACACTTGCATTGGGTATATCCACACCCACTTCAATTACCGTTGTAGCTACCATGATTTGCGTATCATTTTTTTTGAACCGCATCATATTGGTTTCTTTCACATCAGACTTTTGTTTGCCATGCACCATGCTTATGAAATACTTTGGCTCAGGAAAAAATGCTTTTACTTCTTCATAACCTTTCATCAGGTTTTCAAAATCAAGTTTTGAACTTTCTTCAATCAACGGATAGATGAAATACGCCTGTCGCCCTTTTGCAATTTCCTGTTTTACAAAATCCATCACTGCCGGCCTGGCAGTTTCATAACGGTGTACAGTGGTAACGGGTTTGCGGCCCGGTGGCAACTCATCCATTACACTGTAATCCAGATCACCATAAGCCGTCATAGCCATTGTTCTGGGGATGGGTGTTGCCGTCATCACCAGTACATGCGGCGGAACCTGATTCTTCATTTTCAACTCTGCCCTTTGTGCCACACCAAAGCGGTGCTGCTCATCAACAATGGACAATCCAAGATTTTTAAACTGCACCACATCTTCAATTAATGCATGCGTGCCTATAATTATTTTTGTTTTGCCCAATTTTAAATCATCCAATATCTTTTCTCTTTCTGCTTTTTTGGTAGATCCGGTGAGCAACTTCACATCAACCTCCATCTCTTTCAGCAAAGCGGAAATACTGTTGAAATGCTGTTGTGCTAAAATTTCTGTTGGTGCCATTAAACAACTCTGGTAATTATTATCGGCTGCCAGTAACATGGTTAAGAGGGCAACAATGGTTTTTCCGCTGCCTACATCACCTTGTAATAACCGGTTCATTTGATGGCCACGTGCAGTATCCTGCCTTATTTCTTTCAGCACTCTTTTTTGTGCACCTGTTAACTGAAATGGCAGATGATGCTTGTAAAAATTATTGAACAGTTCACCTACTTTATCAAACAGCACTCCTTTTGAAAAACGATGGCGGTTGCTTTTGATCATGGCCATGCGGAGTTGGGCAAAGAATAATTCTTCAAACTTCAATCTGCGTAATGCCGCTTCGTACTGTTCATTACCGGCAGGGAAATGAATGTTACGGTATGCATCGTATCTTGATGGGAATTGATTGGATGCAATGATTCCTTCGGGCAAATTCTCCGGCAAATCTTTAGGATGTAGCTGCGGCAATAATACTGCGGTGAGTTTTGCAATGCTTCTTCCGTTTAAGCCTTTGGCTTTTAATTTTTCAGTTGTTGAGTAGATGGGCTCCAGTAATTGCTTGCCCTCTTCATTTTGCTGAGTGAGTATTTCCAGTTCGGGATGAACAATCTGCGGTTTGCCCATAAAAAAACTCAGCTTGCCAAATACCAAATAATCCTGGCCAATTTCCAATTGTTTTTGCACCCAATTGATTCCCTGGAACCATGTAAGCTCCATGCTGCCTGTTGCATCTTTGATATGCGCCACCAATCGCTTGCCTTGTCTTTCGCCCAACACTTCAAAGTCCATCAACCTGCCGGCTACCTGTACATAATCCATTTGTATGGAAACCTGCATGATGGGTGTGATCTTTGTTTTATCGAGATGCCGGTAAGGAAAATGCTCCAGCAGATCATTAAATGTAAAAATGCTCAGTTCTTTTTTCAAAAGATCGGCACGCAGTGGCCCAACACCTTTCAGGTATTCAATGGGGCTGGTTAATATGGAAGCTAATGGATTGATAGAAAAAATTGTGTGGTGAAATTACTTCCTACAACGTAACCAGCCAATCAATATGCCTGATTTTACTTTGAATTTTTACAACATCTTTAATAAGTGAAAAAGTATGAAAGAATACTCAACGTTTTGCTTTTTCCCAAAGTGCCGATTGTTTACCATTGGCGAACCGTACTATTCCTGCCAGCATGGCCGCATGCATAAACACAATGTAAAACGGTACACTGAATAAAAAAAATGCTTTTCGCTTTGTTGCCATCAACCAACCTGTAAGGGCAAATGAATAAAACAAACCCTGCAGCAAAAATAAAATCCGGCAGGTTTGTTCGTTATCATTTATTACAATTATCAAATTCACAAAAAACAAAACAACGAGTGCAGGCGCACAAAATATCCAACGTAAAACCCGGTGTGAAAAAAACTGGAATGCCAGCTTTGGATATTGAAACAGGTTAAGCGCTGCCGATACTAAAAACAACGATTGAATTCCACCTGTTGCAATCCGCACTTTCCGTTTCCATTCATCAGCAATGGATAAAGATGCAGCTTCACTGCTTATTGCATCTTTTGCATAGGCCACTTTTTTATACTGCAGATTTACAGAAAGCGACAGAAAAAAATCATCTGTAATTGCATATTCAGGTATTGGCACAAAGAGTTCTTTCCTTATTGCAAACAATTCGCCGGCTGCGCCAATCACGGTATAAAATTTTATTTCCTGCTGTTTCAGCCATGATTCATATTTCCAGTACAAGCCTTCGCCTGAAATAGCTGCACCTTTTCCATCAACCACTTTCTTTTCACCTGCTACGGCTCCAATTTCAATATCATCAAAAGGTTTTACCAATGCTTTCAGTGCATTGGGTTGTAAAATGCTGTTGGCATCAGTAAAAACAACGATCTCATTTTTTACATAAGAAACAGCATGGTTAATAGCTGCAGCTTTTCCCCTGCGTTGCGGTTCATGCAAAACAAGAACATGGTTGAATGATGACGCAATGGATGCTGTTGCATCTGTTGATCCATCTGCCACAACTATTACCTGCATTTGATGGGATGGATAATCCTGTGATAATGTGTTCAACAATTTTTTTTCAATCATCACTTCTTCATTATAAGCTGCAATTACAATAGTAACAGTCGGCAAACCATCAATAGTAACATTTGATTTCTTTTTTTGCAAAAGTGACAGAAGAAATAATAAGACAGGATAGCCAATGTAGGTGAAAAAAATCACCGCTGCTGAAATCCAGAAAATGACGGGCATCCACATGGCCTTAAAAGTAAAGAGATTGAAGCATTTATAGCAACGAAGGATGCCTAACGTTTAAAATACCGTAGATTGGGTATAGAAAATGAAGGTTTAGTCAGGTAATATTGCAGAACAAAGGGAGGGAAAACCAACTTCCCGTAAAAACGAAAAATGAGAATCCTTTTCTTTCTTTTTTTATTCTTTGCCGGCTCGCCGGTTTTTGCACAGAAAGAACCTAATAAACTGGCTTTGATCGTTGCTATTTCAAAATATGCACCATCAACCGGTTGGAACAGTTTGAATTCTGAAAACGATATCCCTTTAATTAAAGAAGCATTAAAGAGGCAGGGATTTAAAGAAGAAAATATCCGGATCATCCGTGATAAAGAAGCAACCAAACAGGGAATCTTAAACGGAATTCAGCAACAATTGATTGATAAAGCAAAACCCGGCGATGTATGCGTATTTCATTTCAGCGGCCATGGTGAGCAGGTGTTTGATAATAATGGTGATGAAGCTGATGGTTACGATGAAGCATTGGTAACGTATGATGCGCCCATGGAATATCAGCCCGGCGTTGAAAAACATTTACGGGATGATGAGTTTGGTTTTAAGCTGGAAGAGATAAGAACCAAATTAGGCAGTGATGGAAATTTATTAGTGATCATTGATGCCTGCCACAGCGGTACCAGCACCCGTTCAGGTTTAGGTAACTATCGTGGCACCACAACAAAATATCAACCCAAAGGATATACTCCTAAAGTAAATACAAAAGTGATCAATGAAAGTTTGTTCAGTTTGGGAGAACCAAAGCCGGGGCTGGCTTCCATGAGTGCTTTCTTTGCATCAGCTGCATCTGAACTGAACCAGGAATGTGGTGATGAACATTGCGGCAGCTTGTCACTTGCTTTTTCAAAAGCATTGGCAAAAGCCGATACAAAAACAAGTTACCGTGGGCTCTTTGATAATATACGTTTGGAGATGAGTAAAAGTGTTCCCGGTCAAACACCCAATGCAGAAGGTGATTTGGATAAAGAAATTTTTGGCGGCAAAGCGTTGGGCAAACCTAATTACTATGTAGCTGACCAGATTTTGGGAAAGAAAAAAATCACCATCGGCTGCGGAAAAATTTATGGAGTATTTGCAGGCACAACTGTAAAAGTTTATGCATCCAATACGTACAACAGGGAAACAGCAGCGCCCATTGCAAAAGGCATACTTACAACAGCAGCCGATTACAGCAGTGAAGTGGAACTTGATACAGAACTCAGCAATGATTTATTGAAAACTGTATGGATATTTTTAGATGAAGTAAGCTTTGGTGATTTGACGGTGGCTGTTACCATCAAAACAAAAGATGCGGCGTTGAATGGTAAACTAAAAGATGCCGTTGCAAAAATCAAACAGGCGAAGTTGGTAAGTGAGCTGGGCGATGTATTTATTGAGCAAGGCGCTGATGGTTTCAATGCCGACTCTGTTTACATTTCCACATCAGGCGATTACCGGTTGGGTGTTTGCAGTAAAGAATGGAGTGCTGCTGAACTGTACACATTTGTATCAGCAAAGATTGGTGCTTATGGCCGTGCTGCTTACCTGCGAAACCTCAATATGAAGAATGAGGAACTGAATGTTGTGTTTGAATTTGTTCCTATTGATTATAAAAAAGCAGAAGGAAACAACAATGCCATCATTAAAGATTTACCTGTGAATACGATCAAAGATGCATCAGGCAATATTGTTTTTCAGCATAATGACAGGTATAATTTACGCATCATTAATAACGGGCAGGAACGTTTGTATTATAATATTCTTGAAATACAACCCGACAACCTGGTGAATGTATTATTCCCCGGCAGCAACCAACAGGCATCTGATTGCTTTATCAATCCCGGCGATACAGTGCGTTTAACAAGAATATTCAGGATAGGCCCGCCGGATGGAATGAATGTAATTAAATTAGTTGCAGCAAAAGCACCGTTGAATCTTCGCCAGGTATTTATGACTCAGAGCGGTACCCGCAGCAGTACAACAAAACCCAACAATCCTTTTGAAAAACTGATGGATGGCATCAACCGTACAGAAGGCATTCAAACAAGAGGCAGTGGTGAAGAAACTATTCAACCCGATGCAGTAAATATTTTCTCAGTACCTTATAAAATCGTTCCCAAAAAACAACAGTAATAATACATGTATAACCAATAAAATTTCTAATCTTTATTCACAAACCAATAAAAAAACAAACAATGAAAAAGGTTTTATTCCTCCTTATTGCAGTAGTTGGCTTATCATTAGCTTTCTCAAGCACTGCTAAAGCTCAAACACAACGTAAGAAAGTTGCCGTAACAGCTCAATCAGTTACTGAAAAGAAAGATTTGCCTGGTCCTGATGGTGGTGTTCGCCAAAAGAAAACACGTGGTTATTGCTATGCTTATTTCGATAACTTCACCGGTTACTATGTTGATATTTGGGTAGAAGGTATTTACCAGGGCCGCCTTTCTCCTTATGCTACATCAGTACGCATTGATGTATGGGTACCGGGTAACTGGACAAAATGGTATGCCGAAACAACAGACAAATCTTTGTACTGGAGCAACAGCAGTTATTGTAACGACAGCCGTACGTTTACTTTGAACCTGAAGCGTTAATTCAACAAACAAAAAAGTAAGGGTATAAACTGCTGGGTTTATACCCTTCTTTTTTTCAGATATATTTACACAACTGCTGTATGAAGTTTATAAAAAAATTCTTTACGGAATACCTGCTTCTCAACCTCTTTATTTTTGGTTGTGTATCACTGCTGTCATTAGCCATCTTAAACTTTTCATTCTTTGATCCATTCACCGAAGCTTTCCGGGATTTTGCACTAACCGATCTGTATTATACAAAAGTGAAAGACCACAACCAGATTTATAAAGGCCCGGTTGTACTGGTAAACGTTGAAGATAAAGACCGAACCCAAATTTCTTTTTTGTTACAGCAAATACAAAAAGGAAAACCAAAAGCAGTAGCGCTTGATATTGTGTTTAAACAACGCATCAATCAACAGGATAGTCTGTTAAAAAAAGAATTCGCAGGCAATAACAACTATGTGTTCGGCTATATTGCTGATTTTGAAAACGAAAGACAAACTGTTTATACCAACAGCTTCTTCACCTCCCAAAGAGATGGCTATACAAATATGGTTGGAGAGAATATTGAATACTCAACCATCCGCCATTACTACCCTTTCTACAACAACAAAAATGCATTAACCAGCGCTATCATCAAGAAATACGACAGTACCCTTTATCAAAAACTTTTACAAAGGAAAAACAGGAAAACAGAAATTCATTATACCGGCAACCTTTCCAACTTCAGTTATTATGATTTTGATGAAGTAACAAATCCTGATTTTGATGCGTCCGTCTTTAAAAATAAAATTGTATTACTCGGGTATCTTGGTATGCCTAAAGTAAATGCAGGCAACCGCCAGGATGAAGATAAATTTTTCACACCACTCAACAGCAGGTTATCTGGCCGCAGCTTTCCCGATATGTATGGTTGTGTGATCCATGCCAATATTCTGCGAATGGTACTGGATAATGATTATATAAAAGTATTTCCCAAATGGAAAGTATTTCTTGTTTCATTCCTAATTATCTGGCTTATTGTACCACTCATGTGCGGCCTTTTTTTTAAAGGCGACCTTTGGTTTAACTCTGTTGGAACGTTGGTGCAACTGGTAGGCAGTATTCTTATTGTATTTATCAGTATCCTGGTTTATCGTTATTTCAATACCCGGTTTGATCCCGGTTTATTAACGGCCTGCCTTGTATTATTGCCAACTTTCATAAATTTATACGAAGCTTTATTAAAACTGATCCGGTATAAATTGAAGATCCGGTTTCGCTCAGCCTTTCTTGGTAAAAACGACAATGATTAAATTATCAGCCATAGTACTTTCTTTTTTCTTACTTCCATTGCATGGCAAAGCATCTGAAGTAAAATATTTATTATATCATATCAACAAAGAAGTACACAGGCAATACAATGGCATTAAAGAAGCAGCAAAGAGGGGAATGTTTGTTACCAATCGTCACAGCATTATCATTTCACCGCTTGCTGATGTTATGCTCGTTCAAAGTGATGGCAAATCCATGTTGCTGAGCAAACCCGGCACCTATACTTTTTTGCAGATTAAAAAACTATTCAGCACAGCAAAATCAAGTGGTGTATCATCAGCATTCTTTTCATACGTATTCGAAAAATTTTTAAACAGCCAATCAAATGATGATCAGCAAAAAGTAAGTGCTGCTGTTTACAGGGGCAAAAGTGCTATGCTGTCTCCGCCAGACAGCAGCTTTCTTTTTACATTTCCTGTTTTACTGCAATGGAAACCCGAACAAAAAAATATTCCTTACAGAGTTACCATCCGGGTTAATGAAATATTACTTGATACGGTTATTCGATTTAAAACATTTCTTACCGTTCCTTCTAAATTACTGCTGGGAGATGAAGCCATGCTGCTGGAGTGGGGTACAATACCGGCAGACAGTAAGCAACCGCAACCTCCTCCCTTTTTATATATCATACCTGCAAAAAAAGATAAAGAGATTATCAAAAAGCAACTGGCCTATCTTAAAACAACTTATTTAAAAGACCGGCACCTCTTGCGGTTAATGGAAAAAGATCTGTTTGAAAGATGGTATGAATTGTACCAGTTGAAATGAGATTTCCCTGTTTATTTTTTCAACTAAAGAACGTGCTGAATAAATTCTGCATGAACAATCTGTTCTGGTTGCAGAGAAAAGGTATAATACTGAAAAATAGTTGGTAAAATCTGCTGTAATACAGGGTGGCACTGGGTTTGGAAAAGTTTAGTGAAACCTGTTTCACTAAACTTTTTCTCGGTTTGAAATAGCGTACAAAAAATACTGGATTTGAGTTTTTTTAGCCATTGGGCTATCCGATAATCTATCGCAATAGCATTTTTTTGGAGAAAAATCACCAACTATTTTTCAGTACATTACCAGAGAAAATAAATATTATATCCGTATCAGATCAGTTTATTCTCCAACGCATAACGGGTAAGGTCTGCATTTGAGCGCATATCCATTTTTTCAAGAATGCGGGACCGATAAGTGCTTACCGTAGTAACGCTGAGCGAAAACTGATTGGCAATTTCACTTACAGATTTGCCCGATGCCAGCATTTTAAATACATCAAACTCCCGGTCTGAAAGTTTATCATATAATTGTTCAGAAGAATCTTTTTCAAATGCATGTGCCAATTTTTCGGCTATGGCAGGAGTAATAAATTTTTTCCCCAGTTGTACAGTTTGAATAGCTTTTATAATATCCTCATGAATGGTTTCTTTTCCAAGATACCCGGCAGCGCCTGCTTTTAATACACGCAGGGCATACTGATCTTCAGGGTACATGCTCATTATAAGTACCGGTAGTTTTGGTGAAATTTGTTTGATTTGGCTCAATGCATCCAGGCCACTGCGGCCAGGCATACTGATATCACATATAACAACATCCCATTTTTTTTGAATAACTTCTTTAATCAGTGCTTCCGCATCACCTGCTTCGCCAATTAAAGCAGAAGGATATTCCTCCAATAACAGTAATTTTAATCCTCTTCGTACTATGGCATGATCATCTGCAATTAAAATGTGAATCATAATAACAGCCCTGCTTTTAAAATGTGGTATTTGGATATAACAACCGGCCTGTTTCTTCTTTTGCTCTGCTTACATTTATCCATTTGCTTTAAGACCAAACCAATGCCCGTTAATTCCGATATGAAAATTAAGCAATAGTTTCTTCGTTTCAAAACATCTTGTAATGTCAACCGTTATACCCATGATAATATTGCAGTAAATGCCTCTATCCGTTTACATTAGCTCAACTATCAATGTTTCAAAATAAATAAAACCCAAATGTTATTTTATTTCTTAAAAAATATTCAAGTTTATTTTAGTATCAACTTTTACTTTCCGATACAGAA
>CAMTVU010000071.1:0-8313 GCA_947085245.1 uncultured Chitinophagaceae bacterium
CAGTTTTTTATTAATCCGTTTCCCTAGAATTACTAAAAAACAAAAAAACTCTAATTTAGAGTGGACCGGAAAAAAGGGGAGCTTACAAAGCCTTCTTTATCAAAATATTGTATAAAATTTTTCCCATCATATTTATATATCCCTTCCAAAACTGAAGCAACCCAAATATTAGCATTGCTATCCTCAATCATTTTATAATTGGATGTATCCTTTTTATTTTTTCGAATCGGATAGTTGATAAACTTTTTTCCTTCAAATTTTCCAATACCGGATTTTGTTTTATACCAAAGAGAACCATGGCTGTCCTCAAAAAAAGGATTTAAAATTTCCTCTGAAAATTTTGACCCGTTAGCAAGCTGTATAAAATTTTCCCCATCAAACCTGATTCCGGAAATTTCGCTGCCAATTATCCAAATATTTTCTTTTTTGTCTTTATGTACCGAACTAATTGTGTTGCCGGGGAATCCATTTTTCTTTGTGTATTGTGTTATATTTTTTCCATCAAACACACAAAGTCCTCCATCAGTAACAATCCAGATATTTCCTCTTTTATCTTCAACAAGCGATAAAACATTATTATTTGGCAAGCCCTCTTTTTGTGTATAATTAGTTATGCTGATTCCATCATATTTACAAAGTCCGTTACCATCTAACCCAAACCATAAATATCCGTTTCTATCAATGAGGATGGAAGGCACAAAAGAATAACTTAGTCCCTGGCCAATCTCGAGGTATTGAATATTTGAAGTAGCTCCATCTCTAAAACGAAGTGCAAATGTTTTTACCGGTTGTGGTTCATGCATGGGCTTTGTTTGCCCGGTAGCATTTATTATAGTTCCTGTATTTATAATCTCTTGGATATTTTGAAGACCAACAGTATCGCCAGAAATGATTTTAAGTTTTTCCCCAACACGATGAATATTCGTTCTTTTAAATTCTTTTGACTGAATAACTACTTGAATGATATTGGGCTTACTAATTTTTTCAGCATCAGCCACCGCTGCTTTTAATAGAAGAGAGACGCCTGTTTGAACAGTATCGCCAAGGGAATTGATTAATGGTTTTATTGAATCACCTGTAAGTTGATTAATGCTGTATCCCTTTACAGTATCCAATAAAACTGTTAAAGGCTCTGGATATAATGGTGCATTAATATCCTGTTGCTGTAATGAATCATCTTTACAAGCGGTAAAAGACAGAAACAGAATTAAACAATAAAAACCGCTACGCATTAATAAATGGTTTGTTAATAGTTTAAGCATAAACATAATAAAAATTTGAACTCATTAGTAAAGAAGTATTGAAACTCTCATTCAAACAGGTAATAGTAATAAATCATGCCTGCCAACCTGTCTTTCATTACCTTTGCCGCTCTGCGTAGAGCAGTTATTCATCATTCCTGTTGCAAAACAGCAAATACAAACAAAATGGCAAAAAGCAGTTTCGGAAATTTCGCAAGTCAGAAATCCAACGCACAAAAGAAAGAAGGGTTCCGCCAGGAAAAGAAAAAAGCAAGAGCAGAGAAGAACGAATACTTTGCGAAGAAGAAAGCAGAAGAGAATAGCCACAGGGCACAAGATACAAGGGACAAGAATAAACCTGATTCTCCAAAAACAAGAGCTCAAACTCCAGCACAACCCATCACCTTTAAACGGGAAAATACAACTGGTGAAATGCCGCTGAACAAATACCTGGCCCATTGCGGCGTTTGCAGCAGAAGGGAAGCGGCTGATGTAATACGAAAAGGAACTGTTTTGGTAAACGGTACTGTAATTACTGAACCCGGGCATAAAGTAACCGATAAAGATGAGGTGAAAGTAAACGGTAAAAAAATCAACATCCAGAAAGAACTGGTTTATATTTTACTCAACAAACCAAAAGATTATATCACTACTTCAGAAGATCCGCAGGGAAGAAGAACCATCATGGATTTAATGAAAGGTGTTTCAACACAAAGGATTTATCCTGTTGGCCGGCTCGACAGAAATACAACCGGTGTTTTGTTATTAACCAATGACGGAGAGCTCACACAAAAATTATCACATCCCAGTTACCAGGTTAAAAAAGTATATGAAGTAACGCTTGACAGGAATTTAGAGAAAAAAGATTTTGAAAAATTACTGGCAGGTTTAACATTGGAAGATGGATTTATTGCTCCTGATGCACTGGGTTATGCTGATCCGAAAGATAAAAAAGTAATTGGTATTGAAATACACAGCGGCCGTAACCGTATTGTTCGCCGCATGTTTGAAGCATTGGGGTATGATGTAAAAAATCTCGACCGTGTTCTTTTTGGAAATCTCACCAAGAAGAATGTGGACCGTGGTAAATGGCGCTACCTCAATGAAAAAGAAGTACGCTTGTTGAAATTCCTCAACAAATCCTTTGTAAAAAAGAAAGAAGAAATAAAAGGAAAGAACAGAGATGAAGAATAAAGTTGAAATTGTTGCCGAAACGGATCATTGGATAGCTCTCAACAAACCATCGGGCTTATTATCTATTCCTGACCGTAAACAAAGTGAACCATCATTAAAAGATTGGCTCAATGAAAAGTATGGAAAAGTATGGATCGTTCACCGCCTTGATAAATTCACCAGCGGTTTAATCCTGTTTGCAAAAGATGAAGCAACGCACAAACTTCTATCCATGCAATTTGAAGAAAGAGTGGTAGAAAAATTTTATCTCGGCCTGGTGCATGGTATTCTTCAAAACAAAGAAGGAAGTGTGGATGCGCCTATCATGGAGCATCCTGTAAAAAAATCAACCTACATCATCCACCAAAAAGGAAAACCTTCACGCACTGATTATAAAGTACTGGAAGAACATGGCCCGTATTCATGGATGCAGTTCCAGATACATACAGGACGCACACACCAGATCCGTTTACACATGAAAAATATTGGTCATCCTATTGTGTGTGATGATGTATATGGAAGCTCTGCTTCCATCCTTTTATCTTCACTGAAACGAAAAAAGTTCAAACTTTCAAAAGCTGATGATGAAGAACGTCCGTTGTTGAATCGTTTGGCATTGCATGCATGGAAGCTTACATTTAATGAAATGGATGGCAAGAAGATTGAATTGGAAGCTCCTCTTTCAAAAGATTTAAAAGCTTTGCTTCAACAACTTGAAAAGTGGATTAAATAAAAAAAGAGTCCGTTAACGGACTCCTTTTATTTAATTTCAATAGGGAAATTATTTATTTATCCGGTTGCGGAGTATAGCGCAAATAAGGTTTTACCACCTTCACTCCCTTGGGGAATTTTTTAATGGCATCTTCTGTACTTACTGCCAGCACAACAATAACATCTTCGCCTTCTTTCCAATCGGCTGGTGTAGCTACACTATAATTTGCTGTTAACTGTAATGAATCTATTACACGCAACACTTCATGAAAATTTCTTCCGGTTGATGCAGGATAAGTAATAAACAGTTTTACTTTTTTATCGGGCCCAATGATGAACAATGAACGTACTGTAGAAGTTTCAGATGCATTGGGATGAATCATATCATACAGGTTGGCAACTGTTTTATCTTCATCGGCAATGATGGGAAAATCAACTGTTGTATGCTGCGTTTCATTGATGTCGTTTACCCAGCCCATGTGCTTATCCAACGGGTCAACACTCAACGCCAATACTTTTACATTGCGTTTTTCAAACTCAAGTTTCAACAACGCTGTTTTACCCAACTCAGTTGTACATACAGGTGTATAATCGGCAGGATGTGAAAACAATACACCCCAGCCAGAGCCGAGGTACTCGTAAAAATCAATTTCCCCTGCGGTTGTCTTTGCTTTAAAGTTGGGAGCAATATCCCCTAAACGTAAACTCATAACTTATAATTAATAAATGAACAATAAAATACGGATACAAATATATAAATTTCCTACTCAGCAAGTAGGCTTTTATACTGCTACTCTTTTCACTTTTATTTTTTTGAATACTAACGTCAGGATGGTTTAAATATGAAAACCGGTTTATGGTGGGTAACCCCCAATATTCACTTAAACACACAAACACGTAAAAGGGTGGCTCACCGATTACACCTTATTCTTTCTTTTTAGCATTGCGTCCTTTGGTTAACAATGCTTTCCCAAAGCGATCTTTCACTTCATCAATTGCCTTGTACAATTCATTTTTCTTTTGCACATCCTGGAAGAGATTGGTTTGAGACGCCTCATCTGTTAACTCACTTAAACGAACACCCAGCAAACGAACTGGCTGGCCCTTGCGGTACAATTGATGAAAAAGTTGTTTGGCATTAAAGATGAGTTCATCATCATAAAATGTATAGGGAATGGATGCCTGCCGTTGCTGCGTTTCAAAATCGGGATAACGGATCTTCACAGATACACATCCCGCCATTTTATTTTCCTGCCGCAGTTCATAAGCAATTTTTTCAGTTAATCGTACTATCTCTGCTTCAAGAAAAGAAATTTCACTTTTGTTTTCATGAAACGTGTTTTCACTGGAGATGGATTTTGATTCGTGATAGGCATGCACTTCTCCAAAGCTGATGCCGTGTGCCCTTCGCCACAAATCTTTTCCGTGCTTTCCCAACTGCTGCTCAAGCATTGCAGGACTTGCATTTTGCAATTCGCCAATGGTTTCTATTCCAATATCAAGCAGTGCATGAAAAGCATGCTCGCCCACTCCGGGAATTTTATTGACACGAAGCGGTGCAAGAAATTCTTTTTCTTTTCCAAACTCAACCATGATATAATTATTTGGCTTTGCCAGATCAGTTGCAATTTTTGCCACCAGCTTATTGCTTGCAATAGCAAAAGAAATCGGCAGTTGTGTTTGATCCATGATTTCTTTTCGCAGATCAATGGTCCATTGCAACGGATCAAAAAAACGTTCCATACCTGTGAGGTCAATATAAAATTCATCAATGGATGCTTTTTCAAACAGTGGCGCTTTAGCAGCAACAATATCCGTTACCCATCTTGAATAGCGACTGTAATCACCTCTTGTTCCCTGCATTACAATAGCATGCGGACAAAGTTTCATGGCCTGTTTCATTGGCATACCACTGTGCACACCAAACACTCTTGTTTCATAACTGCAGGTACTTACAACGCCCCGTTCTTTGGTGCCACCAACAATAACCGGTTTGCCGATGAGCGAAGGATCGTTCAACCTTTCTACCGATACAAAAAAAGTATCAAGGTCAAAATGTGCTATGATGCGTTGTTGAGACAAGAGAGCAAAGTTATAGCTAAGAGAACAAAAGAGGGGAAAGAGAAAATTTGAAATTGCACACAGAGGCACAGAGAAAAACTATCTGGAAATTTCATATCTTGAAATATAATTTACAGTATGAATCTTGACTGGCTTAAAAGCGGCATTGCACCTTTAGATAATCTCATCTCCTTTTTGCACAAACAATCAAAGACCAATGATGTGCTGAAGAAACAGGTATTAATGGAACTGCGGAACAACCTCAACATTTTTAAGAATGCTTTTCTGAATGAAGTATCAGCAGATACAATCATTGATCTGTTGAGCAATGATGCCATCCAGGAAGCTGTGAAAAATAATTTTGCTTTCAAAAAATTAAAGGCAGGAAATATTGAGCCGTATCATGTGTTTGATGATCGCAATAAAAAATACATTGGCTGGGCTGCAGAAAAACTGATTGAAAAAATTGATGAAAAAATTGTGGAGCTGAAGCTGTTGAAAAAAATGAACAAAGGATCTGCTGACAAACTGAAGAACAATGTGCCGCTCATGATCAGCAATTTGTATTTCCGAATGAAATTGCTGGTGGATTTTATTAAAGGTTAGACCTCACCCTCGTTCCCTCTACAGACGCTTCGGTCTGTATTATAAATCCAAAGGAGAGGGAGGCCGGGCTGATAATATCATTCATCTTTAGTGATAACAAATCAGCAATCCTATTTTTATGAGCAGGATACACAACTTTATTTTATACCAAAAGGAAAAACTATTTAGTTCAATAGTGCCTTTTAAAATTTCATACTTGCACTTGCCTACCGGCCCGCCTCCCGAAGTTGTACGGAGGGCAGGCAGGCAGGTAATACCACCCTAAGTAAATGATTGGACTAAAATATATTTCAAAGCGGTATTAGCTGATGTGGAAGAAATGATGCTTAGGTTTTTCATGCAGCACCGCTCCTTCTCTACAAGGAGAAGGAGATGGAGGATGAGGCTTGCTCAATAGAATTTCAACAGTACAAAAGTGCGACCACGCAGCCACTTCGTTGCGTGGCAGGCACAACAAAAGTCTAATAGTTATCCAACAGCTAAGTGCATAAATACTTTTTCCGGTCAGACCGATTGCATCGGGCCGACCCGAAAAAAACCCCGGCGCTTTTGCCGGGGTTTTGTATTGATGGTACAGATGTTTTTACGGATTAACAACGGGTTATTTTGTATTCAACTGTTGTATCAGGGAAAGTAAACCTGCTTCAGTTACTTCATTCAACGTAAATGATACGGGGAAGTATGTTTTACCTGAAGCGGGTGCTCCAATGGTTACATCTTTCATTTCGGCATAAAACTTTCCGTCTTTGATGGTGATGGCAAGAAATGTACCTTCTAAACCGATAGGGAAACTGTTCTGATAACTCAGTAAACCTTCTTTACCAGCCGGTGCATTTATAATTTTGTTATACAGTTTCACCAATGAGTTTTGCTGTTTTACTTTAAAGAACAACATGGAAGGTTCTGCGCCCATGTAAGAAGAACTTGTTGAAGCATTCCACTGGTTGCTGAAATAACCAAGTACAGTTGTCTTTGGACGTGGATCGCCCATTAACGCATCGCAGTTTCTCCATGTACCCAAACTATCCAATGCAAAACTTGAAGTGCCATTGTTATTGTTGGTGGCAATATTTCCGTTTGTGTTCCAGTTGATACCTCTTGGTATATAGCCGGTTTGTGTTAATGAAACAGAAGTGTTTTCATGATCATACCCCTGCAATGTGTAGCTAACAGCACTGTCGCCACGCCACATTGGTATTTCACGCAATTGCTGACCGCCTGCATTGGGTTTGGGAGCTAAAGGCACTTGCACTCTTGCAGAATCATTTTTCACCTGCAGGGCTTCACCGTTTTGAGAAGCTTTCACAGTCATTTCACCAAAAGAAATCAGCATTTCACCATTTGCTTCTGTAGGCCTGTTGCCAAGCAACATATCACTTGCCTGTAAAATATCTTTTACTTCAACAGTTACATTACCGCTAACAATTTGTCCGTTTGCTTTTTTGAAGATACCGGCAGGAAAATTAATTTTTGTTCCCTTACTTGTAGTTAATGTACCTCCTGTTGAAGCATCAATGGTAAAGCTTTCGTATTTGGGAGCGTTGGCATTAAAGAAGGCTGTCATCTTAGCGTCAGGTATATTTGGCTGTACAAATTCCTTCTTGTCTTTTTTACAGGAAGAAAAGGTTAACGACACTGCAATTGCTACGGCTGATAAGAGTAACTGTTTCATAATTTTCAGTTTTAAGTTGTTTTGTTTTTGTTTGTTTAGGGGTATATCAGCAGCAGTAAAACTTTGTTACCCTGTTTGGGAAAAGAATTTTACTTTTTTTTGAAACAGATGAAAATGAGGGGAAAGAAGGGCAATATTGAAAAAGGATTAAACAAGGGTTGCCAACCTTTGAAAGGTTGGCAACCCTTGCTGCTCATGTTGGCCTTCTCGCTAATGTGAAGAAATTTCTTGAACTATACAGAGAGGAAAGATCGTTTGTTGTTTTGCGGAGATACCAACAACGCCTAAACAGGCTCAATCATATCCCACAGGTTTCCATAGAGGTCTTCAAAAACAGCTACCGTTCCGTAAGGTTCAGTAACAGGACCTCTTATAATCTTGATGTTATGATTGAGCAGGTTTTGATAGTCTCTTTTAAAATCATCGGTGTACAAAAACAGGAATACTCTCCCCCCTGTTTGATTACCAACCCTGCTTCTTTGTTCATCCGTTGCAGCTTTGGCAAGTAATAAACAACATCCGGCTGATCCCGGCGGTGTTACCAATACCCAACGTTTGGTTTCACTCAACACTGTGTCTTCAATCAACGTAAAATGTAATTTCTCTGTATAGAATTGAATGGCTTCATCATAATCATTTACTACAAGCGCAATGTGAGCAATGGATTGTTTCATAAAATAAAAATAGGGGAATTACCATGAAGACTATAGCCACTTCGGAGGAAGTTTCAGGGCTTTTTCATTTCTCAATAATAAATCCGGCATAAAGCTGAATAACCGATAAAGTTCCCTGAGAAACCCTGCACTTCTTCCAGCAATTCAATCCATTTAATAACAGACCTTCGCCCCG
>CAMTVU010000072.1:0-26573 GCA_947085245.1 uncultured Chitinophagaceae bacterium
AGAGCAAAGGGAGAGTGGCTGGTGAATTTATTACCCAAACTTTCAGTACAAAATGATAAGCTGATGACCTTGCAGGAAATAAAAGATGCTTATGAACAAAACAATTGGGATGATTTTGAATTGTTCTGGGATAATAAACCGGTGAGTGGTTTGTATAAAGTTGGGTTGCTAAGGCTGTAACTAAGAGTTTAAAAGAAGAAAGAAGCGGTGAGCCACCACGTCTTCAAGCGTGGTGGCTCACCGGCAACTATAACTTGTAAATAAAACGACTGGAGTCGTTTGACATAAAACTGCGAAGTCTGGAGACTTTGCAGAGCTGGAGAAAAGAGGGGTTGATTGAATAAATATCCGTAACTATAATGTCAGATTGATTTTATAAATTTATTTAATTAAAATGTCAGTCTGCACCAAAAAAACAGTATGAAAAAGTTAACCTTTATTTTTGTTCTTATCATTTCAGTCTTGTTTGCCTGCCAGAAAAATAATGATGTACAGCCTGCTGACATCAATGCTCTCAAAGGCAACTGGCGGGTGATTGCACAACGTTCAGGGCCAGATACGTTGAACCCGCAGGGAACATGGACAAATGTCAACTTCTCAAAACAAAATGCTGATTACGATCTTTATTGTATAACTGACAGCCGTATTGGGCAATCCTTTATTTCTCAACTAAATTGTGCTTATGATGTGTCGGCAGGTTCAAGCGTCGGCGTTTTCAGTTATGATTGTGCACGTACTGTTTTTATGCGGGACACCGTTTGGTCGCAGTTAACAAATTTTGATATTGGTCTTAAAGATGCAAATGCATTTGAATGGCTTGAACAATACAATCATTCAAAGCGGGTAAATCTCATTAACCAGCGCTGCACACCTGTTCCGTATATGCCGGCATACTCTACCAAAAATCAACGTACAGGAAACTGGGTGTTTGATGAGCCAAGCCAGATCATTACTGTTGACTATGGTTCAGGTTACAGTCCCTTTGATGGAGAAAAAATCAACCGTTATAAAGTTGTCAGTTTTTCAGGAAAGGAAATTATACTAAAGCTTCAGGCTGCTTATTTATCTGAGATGAAGCTGAGTAAACTTTGATCTGAAGAAAAAACTCACAGCAACTTTCATAAATATTTTCACAGTCTTTAACTGCTCCATCGGAGCAAAGGACAGGTAGCAGAAACAGATTGCATTTATTTTCGTGTCGTAGGTACGATTGATTTTAATGCAGGAAGCGTACCTATTGCACGCAAGGATCATTCGTTCTGCTTTTACCCATCAGATGTACCAGATGGTACAGGAATAACAGCCGACAACAGTTTATTTTATATTTCAAGGTTGCTTCGCTATCAAACAAGGAACGAAACATCTACCTTCAACGGAATGGATGAAGTTTTACTCCCAACACTTTTTGAATATGTTCTATCCGATACAACAGCGCCTGATCAAACGGTGAGTAAAGCTGATGCTGAAAAATTGTTTGGCTTTTTTAAAAACTGTCCTTTGTTTAAATGGGGCGATGTGCATAATAATTGTGAGGCAAGGGCAGAGGCTGTTTGTTTGTTATTGGATGAATGGCAGGTGCCCAATTATAAAGGCTGGGTTTTCAGCGGTGCTTTTTTAAAAAATCATATTGGAGGGTTAAAACAATTATGGAACTATCATGTAGCTGCACTGCTGCAGGTAAGAGAGAAGGATGAATTAACGTTTTATATCATTGACCCCGCAACGGCAGATCACTTGCAAACCATTAACGATTGGGCGGCAGGCGTTACAGATTATCCGCACAGTTATCATCTCATAAAAGCGGCCGGGAACTATATTTTCCCAACGGGTAAAATAAAGAAAGACAACTGGCACAGCAGGAATAAACAAAACAGGAAATGGGTGATCCAGGGAATGGCTGGCATTAACGGAGTATCCTCAAAAGGTAAGGCCCAGCTATGTTTTAAGAAGAGTAAGATCAGGTTAACCGAAGTAAGATTTTCAGACTTAAGAAAAGCGAATCCGTTGATTTAATATCATAAGTGAGCCCCTTGCGGCAAATGGGGCATTAAATTTATTTTGATTGCGGAAGTGTGTTCGGTGGATCACCACGCCTTCAAGTGTGGTGGCTCACCGGCAACTGTAACTTGTAAATAAAACGACTGGAGTCGTTTGGCATAAAACTGCGAAGTCTGGAGACTTCGCAGAGCTGGTTACTTGCCTAAACAAATAAATTATGGTATTTTACAATACTTTAATGATAATTTTTTTTGAACGTAATCATATAAATAATAAATTTTAAAAGAAGCATATTATGAAGTACATAGTTAAGATTAATACTATTCTACTAGAAATTTCAACAACACGAAAGTTGATTAGCAGTACTGGTTCTTTCTTATTGCTTGTACTCTACGCACTAAGTAACAAGCAAGTTTTAAAACTTATTCCTTTCCAGGCTCTGCTTATTATTATCATCGTAAGTATTATTTCATTAATTGTAAAAAAGCCCCATCAGAATAAAACTGCTTTTTTCCTGAGTCTGTCTATTTTAGTAGCAGCTTCAATTCTTCAATTCGTTTTCGGTGTTAACCTGGTTGTTGCTGCACTTATTAACTTTTGCATTGTATCAATTGGCCTGATGACCAGAAAATATGGTGTAACTTCTCCAGCTACTGATAAATCAAGAGTTGCAAACTCAGGATAGCTCTGTTTTCAATTTCATAACCCCAACTTTTAAGTTGGGGAAGTTGAAAAGAAAAGGGAATGGCTTTAGCCTTGAATTTTTATCATGGCTAAAGCCGCATATCTGATTTATTTAAACCCCGACTTGAAAGTAGGGGTTATGAAAAGCTGCTATGATCCTTCGACTCCCGCTAAAAACGGGACAGGTTAGCCAGGATTATTCAGAACGTACAAGAGTGCGACGCAACAATGATGCTATAAAACCCAACAGATGGTAACATAACGGCCTTTCTCTTTCCCCCTTTTCAACTCTTAGCTATATCACTTTCCCTTTCCACCTTCCACTCCGCATATAAAAGAAAGACATTGTAAAAATGGTTGTCCAGTAAATAAGTTCAGAAGCCCATGCCCACACTAAACTCAGCTGATACAATTCCAGTACGCAATAAATGTAAATAAGGTAGAGGATGATAGTAACGGCTTCAATAAAAAGGTTCATTCTTGTATTGCCCGTACCGGTAACTGCATTGAGCCACACTACTGAGATGGACATAAACAGCATACCCGTAGTAACAATGCGTAAAACAGGAACAGCTTCAGCAATAAAACTATCCGACAAACGAAAAACAGACAGCAGCTCTTTTGCAAACACATTAAATAGAATAAACATGGAAACTGCTGCAGTAAAACTCAGCTTCATGATTTTATAAATAAGTTTTTGCACATCGGCTGTGCGTCCCTGCCCGATGATATTACTCACCATAGCATTAGTGGTGGAAGCAAAGGCCCAGATGAATACACCCGCCAGTGAAAAAATATTCCGCATTACATTACTAACTGCCAATGCCCGTTCGCCATGATGTTCAATTAAAATATAAAAGACCAGCCAACTGATGAGGCTGATGGAAAACTGCCCGATGAGCGGTGCAGAAATATTGAGGATAAGATTGCTCAGCGTTTTGTTATAACGCAGATGGTTGAATAAATGGAATTTTACATTCAGCTTTTTGTAATAAATGAGCAGGAACACAACGGCCATTCCAATGAACTCTGCCAATACCGATGCATAAGCAGCACCGTTGAAACCCAACTCCGGTAAACCGAAGTGGCCATAGATAAAACCATAATCAAAAAAGATATTGGCGCCTGCTTCAAACAAAGTACCAATCATGAGGTAGCGACTGTTATTGGTACCCACAAGAAATGCATTTCCCATTTGGAACAGGTACAAAAACGGTAAGCCCCATACACGGATTTTTAAAAACTCAACGGCTTTTGTTTCCACACTGTATGTTCGTAACGCATAGCTGAAAATGGAAGGGGCTAATAAATACGTCAACAAAATTCCCAGTGCCGCAAAGACCAACGCAATACGAATACCCTGTGAAAAAATCTTCCCTATTTCTTCCAAACGGTTTTCACCGGCACGGCGTGCAATTAAAGCCTGGATGGCATTGTTCAATCCATTGCCAATAACAGCCACCACTAAAAAATAAACACCTGTAATGCCCGCTGTTCCCAAAGCGCTTTCGCCCAAACCGCTCAGAAAAAAATTATTGGTTGTAAAATTGAGAAAGGGCACCAGCAGCGATAAGCTGATGGGCAGTGAAATGGAAAGGATTTGCCGGTTGGTTATTTCCAGTTGCAGGCTATTTTTCTGTAAAGCATTCTCCAAGCTCAAAAAGTTTTGGGCGAAATTAAATGTTTTTACCCCTAAGTTATTTTGTTTCTGATGAGCCACAGAATACACTGAAACACAGAATGTTTTTTTCTGTAACTCTGTGCTTCAGTAGCCAAAAAAGAGTTATGTTTCTACAACTGTGAGCATTATTATTGCTATTATTGCAGCAATTGAAATGAGTTTGCTCAACCCTTCTGTACATATTGTTGCTGAGAATATTGAATCCGTTGCTACTTCCAACGCTTACCTGCTGGTACAGGCAGGCGAAAGTTTTCTCGGCTTTGCATCCTTTCATCCGGCAGAGAAAAAAGTAAATGGATGGGTGATCTATCAACTCGATCAGGATCATTCAGCTACTGCATTGCAGGAAAAGCTTGGAGCTATTGCTGCTGCTCATCCGTGGGTACATTCCAATTATCAAAAGATCATTCTTGTACAACATGCTGCAAAAAATATTTTGGTACCCGTTTCACTCAATCATGAAGATGGTACAGAAAGTTTGTTTGAATTGCTGTATGAAAAAAAGAAAAATGAACTGCATGTAAAAGATTTTGTACTGCAGCAAAGCTTAGTGAATCATTATGCCGTGGATGGCAAATTGGGAGTGGCATTGAATCAACGGTTTGCGAAAGGGGAGTGGTGGCATGTACAATCTTTATTGCTTACAAAAACAGCTTCAGTAGAAATCATCTTTACTGCAACCATCTGGTTTAATGAAGTACAGCTAACGGTTGAAAAGAACGGTCAGTGGTTATTG
Organism: uncultured Chitinophagaceae bacterium; assembly: GCA_947085245.1. Taxonomy (GTDB): domain Bacteria; phylum Bacteroidota; class Bacteroidia; order Chitinophagales; family Chitinophagaceae; genus Lacibacter. The sequence goes on from CAMTVU010000072.1 coordinate 5,100, forward strand.
CTGCAATCGTACAGTTATCATACGCCCGAAGATGTGCTGTATTATATTCTGAATGCAATGCAGCAACTTGATCTTTCGCAGGAAGAAACAACTGTTGTATTACAGGGTATGATCAATAAAGGTTCTTCTTTGTACAATATGTTGTACAGTTATATTTTAAATTTGCAGATGCAGGAAGAACTGCAGTTTAGTTTTCCTGCAACAACAGAAGAACAATCCACACATTTAACAGCTTCACTCGATCAGATTCTTGCATGCGTATCATAAGCGGAAAATATGGAGGCCGCACTTTTCAGCCACCGGCCAGTATGCCACACACAAGACCCACTACCGATCTTGCCAAAGGCGGACTCTTCAACGTTATTCAAAACAACCTGGATATTGAACGTTTAAAAACACTTGATCTTTTTGGAGGCACAGGCAGCATCAGTTATGAACTGGCGAGCCGTGGCGCAACCGATCAAACCATTGTAGAAAAGGATCCAGCCATGGCAACTTTTATTCAGCAAACAAATGCTAAGCTGGGTACAAAGATGAATGTGGTGAAGATGGAAGTATTCAAATACATTGAACATTGTACGGAACAATTCGATTTTATTTTTGCAGGTCCGCCTTATGCGTTGGGTACCATTGATGAACTTCCGAAACGGATATTTGAAAAGAATTTATTAAAAGAAGGCGGATGGTTTGTACTGGAACATACGCCACGTAACAGTTTTAAAAACTTTCCGTATTACAGGGCCGAGCGTAACTATGGCACCACCATCTTTTCTATCTTCGTAAATAAACCCAAAGACGAATGACGAAGCAGGAGGCACGGAATATCTTTAAAGAAAAGCGTTCAAGCCTTACCAGGGGAGAGAAGAACCGGTTTGATGATCTTATCCTTATCCATTTTCAGCAACTGCCTTTGCCCGATCTTTTCTATGTACACACGTATCTTGCCATTAAAGAAAACAATGAAATAGAAACAGATCATTTGCTGCATTATCTTGAATTCAGAAATCCCGGTTTGAAAATAGTGCTTCCAAAAATGGATCATGAAAAGAACGAGTTACTGCATATTGAATATGATGAGCTGGTGGATGTGATGAAAAACGAATGGGGTATTCATGAACCGGTGAATGGAAACCTGATCAGTGAAAAACAGATTGATCTCATATTTGTTCCTTTACTTGCATTTGATGAGCAAGGCATCAGAGTTGGCTATGGCAAAGGGTTTTACGATAAGTTCCTCAGCAGGTGCCGCCCCGATACCATTAAAGTGGGACTCAGTTATTTTGATGCCGTTGATACCATCAGCGACAGTGAACAATTTGACATACCTTTAAACTATTGCATTACGCCGCAGCGCATTTATGAATTTGGCTAATCTCACATTTCAATCCATCCGCTTTTTATTGTTACCGTTTGCTTTATTGTACGGTGCCGTTATTTGGCTGCGGAATAAACTGTACGATAAAAATATTCTGAAATCAACTTCCATTAACATGCCCATCATTTGTGTGGGAAATTTGAGTGTGGGCGGTACAGGCAAATCGCCGATGGTGGAATACCTGCTGCATTTGCTGAAAGATGATTTTCAAACGGCAACATTAAGCCGTGGGTATAAACGCAAAACCAAAGGATATGCATTGGCCAATGAACATTCATCGGCATTGGAAATAGGAGATGAACCCATGCAGTTTCATCTCAAGTTTCCGCAGGTTGCCATTGCGGTTGGTGAAGAACGGATTGAAGCCATTCCACAATTATTGCACGACAGGCCGCTAACTCAGGTGATCATACTGGATGATGGTTTTCAGCACAGAGCAGTTAAGGCGGGGTTGAATATTTTATTAACCGATTGTAACAATCTTTTTACAAGAGATTTCTTTTTGCCAACAGGCGATCTGCGTGATGAAATAAAAAGTTACAGGCGGGCAGCGATTATTGTTGTAACAAAATGCGATCCTGCAGTAAGTGAAAAAGAAAAAAAAGAAATCATTGCCGAAATAAAACCATTATCGCATCAGCAGGTTTTCTTTTCAGCAATTCAATACGGAACACCTTACCATATCCTGCATCCCGAACAGGAATTTCATCTTCACAAAAACCTTGAAGTGCTCCTGGTAACCGGTATTGCCAATATTGAACCGTTAAAAAAACAGGTACTCGATAATTCCTACACTTATGAGAAAGTAACGTTCAGTGATCATCATATTTTCAGCATTGATGATTTAAAAGAGATCAGCAAGCGGTTCAGTAAACTGGATCATGCACATAAAATTATTATCACAACAGAAAAAGATGCTGTACGGTTGGTGAAGTTCAGGGAAGAGCTGGAGAAGCTGCCACTGTTTGTTTTACCAATAAGGCATCGTATTTTGTTTAACGAAGAGGAGAAGTTGAAAAACTCCATTACCGGGTTTATCAAAAACTTTTCACAAAAGAATGAACATGGATAAAAAGAAAATCAAAAAAAATAAGCCTTACTCCGCCAAAGTTTCGGGAGGTAAACACAAACATACAGCCGGCACACATCGTGGTACAATTGAAATTACACGCAGCGGAATGGGATATGTAAATGTTGCTGATTTGGAAAAAGACATCATTGTTCGTCCACAGCATTTCAATACAGCCCTGCATGGTGATAAAGTAGAAGTGGAAGTTACCAAACACAGTAGTGCAGGCCGGATGGAAGGACGTATTACACGGATCATTGAGCGCAAACAAACAGAATTCATTGGCCGCATCAGTGTACAAAAAAATTATACCTTCTTTATTCCAGATACAGACAGGCCCATGCCCGACCTGTTTATTCATGCAGATAAATTAAACGGAGCAGTGAATGGAGATAAAGCAGTGGTACGTTTAACAGCATGGGATAAAGACAAACGGATACCGGAAGGTGAAGTGGTGGAAGTAGTGAAACAGGAAGCAATGAATGATCTTGCCATGAAGCAAATTCTGTTGCAGGCTGGTTTCTCTTTAAGTTTTGAAGACGAAGTGATGGAGCAGGCTGAACGATTTACTGACGGAGTGAGTGAAGACGAAGCAAAAAACCGCAGAGACTTTCGGGATGTATTAACATTTACAATTGATCCTGCAGATGCAAAAGATTTTGACGATGCCTTATCAATAAAAAAAGTAACTGATGATTTATACGAGATTGGTGTGCACATTGCTGATGTAAGCTATTATGTAGAACCCGGCAATGCATTGGATGATGAAGCTTACAGCAGGGCAACTTCAGTTTACCTGCCAGATAGAGTATTACCCATGTTACCTGAACGCATCTCCAATGAGTTATGTTCATTACGCCCCAGGGAAGATAAATACACCTTCTCAGCAGTATTTAAAATAACAACCAAAGGTGAAGTGAAGGATTTGTGGCTGGGAAGAACAATGATCCATTCCGATCATCGTTTTTCCTATGAGCAGGTGCAGGAAATCATTGAAGCAGGTGAAGGATTGTATGGCGAAGAAATAGTATTGCTGAATACACTTGCACAAAAGATGAGGAAGGATCGCTTTAAAAAAGGAGCCATCAATTTTTCATCGCAGGAAGTACGTTTTGTGCTGGATGAAAACAGAAAGCCAATTGGAATTACAATTAAAGAAAGCAAAGAAGCACACCAGCTCATTGAAGAGTTTATGTTACTTGCCAATAAACATGTAGCAGCATATATCGGTAAAATAACAGTGAAAGAAAAGCCGGTTCCATTTCCTTACCGTGTGCATGACACACCCGATGAGGCTAAGTTAGCTCCATTTATTGTGTTTGCTAAAAAGTACGGGCATGGTTTTGATATTTCATCACCTGAAAAAATTGCATCGTCCTTCAATCAAATGCTGAAAGATGCACATGGCAAACCTGAACAGCATGTATTGGAAACGCTCGGCATCCGTACCATGGCCAAAGCAGTTTATACTGCTGAAAATATTGGTCACTATGGATTGGGTTTTGAACATTATTGCCATTTCACTTCACCCATCCGTCGTTATCCTGATGTGATCGTTCATCGTGTATTGCAGCAATGTTTAGATAAAGAAGCGCAGATTGATAAGAAGATGGAAGCCAAGTGCAAACATTGCAGCGAACGGGAAAGGGCAGCTATGGAAAGTGAACGGGCTGCTAATAAATACAAGCAGGTTGAATACATGAGCCAGTTTCTTGGCGAAGAATTTCCGGGTGTGGTAAGTGGTGTTGCATCATTTGGATTTTGGGTAGAAACCATTGAACATAAATGCGAAGGACTTGTGAGCTTATTTTCGCTGAGTGATTTTGATGATTTCCGCCACAACGAAGAAGATTATTGCTTAGTAGGAAAACGAAGTGGCAAGTCGTTCAGAATGGGAGATAAGGTAACCATCAAAGTAGTAGCAGCCAACCTGGAGAAAAGGCAATTGGATTATGAACTGGTGTTGGGTCATATTGAATCAACAGAGAAAAAAGTGCTGCACGAAAAACCGCAGCAGTTTGCAAAAAGAAAAAATACGCCCAAGAGTTTTGGGCAAAGGAAGTTAAAAAGAAAATAAGCTAAGAGTTTAAAAAAGAGAAAGAGTAAAGGAGAAATACAAACCCGGCATAAAGAAAATAAGCTAAGAGTTTAAAAGAGAGAAAGAGTAAAGGAGAAATACAAATCTTTGTTTTACCCTCTTTTTCTCCTTTGAACTCTTAGCCCTAAAAAAAATGCTGCTGCTGCTGTTGGTGTCCCCGCCACCGGCTTGTATAAAGAAAATAAACTAAGAGTTTAAAAAAGAGAAAGAGTAAAGGAGAAATACGAAACTTTGTTTAACACTCTTTTTCTCCTTTGAACTCTTAGCCCGAAAAAAAAGAACCATGCAATCATTTGATCAACTGTTAAAGCAATTTGAAGAACAATTCAGGGTAAGGTATTTCCCCAAAGAGCCTGCTTCGTTATACGATGCTGCACAATCTATTTTAGATATTGGAGGCAAGCGTGTTCGCCCTGTGATGTGTTTAATGGGCAATGAATTGTTTGATGAAATAAAACCTGATGCATGGCGTGTGGCAACTGCCATTGAGTTGTTTCACAATTTTACATTGATTCATGACGATATTATGGATGAAGCGCCACTCCGCAGGGGGAAACAAACCGTTCACTCCATTCATGGTGTAAACACAGCCATCCTTGCCGGTGATGTTACAATAACGATGGCTTACGAATATCTCGCTAACATTAATGCTTCTATTCTTCATAAGGTACTGGGCCTGTTCAATAAAACATCACTGGAAGTTTGTGAAGGGCAGCAACTCGATATGGATTTTGCAAAAAGAGATACCGTAAGTTTTGAAGAGTACGTAAAGATGATTGAATTAAAAACTTCTGTACTGTTAGCTGCCAGTTTAAAATTGGGCGGCATGATTGGCGGCGCCAGTGCAGGTAACACAGAACATTTGTATGAATTTGGCAGAAACCTCGGCATTGCTTTCCAGATCCAGGATGATTATTTAGATGCATTTGGCGATCCTGTTAAGTTTGGTAAACAGGCAGGAGGTGATATAATAGCCAACAAAAAAACTTTTTTACTTATCCATGCATTGGAAACTGCACCGGCAGAACAGAAAAAAAAGTTAAAGGAATTAATGCAAACAAATCCTGGAGATAAAGTGGAGCAGGTATTATCCATTTTTAAAACGTCGGGTGCAGATGCATGGGCCATGCAGTTAAAAAATGCGTATCTCGAAAAAGCAATGAAGCACCTGGATGAAATTGCAGTGCTGAACAAACGGAAAGAACCACTCAGGGAATTATCACAGTTTTTGTTGCAGAGAGATTACTGATGCAACACAGGATCGTTCTCGTACAACCGTATCTTCCCCTGTTTCATTATTTTTCCCTATTTTGAACTTCTCAAAACCAACCAGTATGAATAAGCGTTTGTTCCGCACAAAAAAAATTGATACCATTCTTTCCCAGGGCGGTGATGAAATTCATGGTGGCATCGGATTGAAACGGGTGCTCAATGTTCGGGATCTTACCTTCCTGGGTATTGCTGCGGTGATAGGTGCAGGAATTTTTTCTACCATTGGTACTGCTGCCTTTCATGGCGGCCCCGGTGTTTCCCTGCTCTTTGTTATTACAGCAGTTACCTGTGGATTTTCTGCTTTATGTTATGCAGAGTTTGCCAGTCGTATTCCGGTAAGTGGTAGCGCTTATACCTATGCGTATGTTAGCTTTGGTGAATTGATTGCCTGGATCATTGGATGGGCGCTCATCCTTGAATATGCTATTGGCAATATTGTAGTGGCCATAAGCTGGAGCAGTTATTTCAACAATCTCCTGCTGGGATTAAATATTCATTTACCCTTTTGGTTAACAACCAATCTTACAACTGCCAATGAAGCATTGGCCGTTGTAACTCAAAAGATGGCAACAGGTGTAACTGCAACTCCGGAAATGCAAACCATCATTAATGGCTATAACAGTGCTCCTGATTTTTTTGGAAGTAAATTGTTTATGAACCTTCCTGCTTTATTTATTGTAGCGCTTATAACAACCCTTGCATACATTGGTATGCATGAAAGCAAGAAAAGTGCAAATGCAATGGTGATTTTTAAAATCATTGTGATCTTGTTTATAATTGTGGTAGGTTTTTTTTATGTGGATGCCAACAACTGGAACCCGTTTATGCCCAATGGTTTTACTGGTGTGTTGCAGGGTGTAAGTGCGGTGTTCTATGCCTATATTGGTTTTGATGCCATCAGCACAACTGCAGAAGAATGTAAAAATCCGCAACGGGATCTTCCAAGAGGCATGATGTATGCCCTGCTGATTTGTACGGTGCTTTATATTCTCATTTCATTTGTATTAACTGGTATGGTGCATTACAGTGAATTGAAAGTAGATGATCCCCTGGCTTTTGTATTCGACAGGCTTGGTTTGAAATGGATCGGTTATATTATCAGCATCAGTGCAGTAGTTGCAACCACAAGTGTATTGCTGGTATTCCAGTTAGGCCAGCCCCGCATCTGGATGACCATGAGCCGTGACGGTTTATTGCCAAAGAAGTTTTCAAAAATTCATAAAAAATATCAAACACCTGCCTTTGCAACTGTTATTACCGGATTTTTGGTGGGCATCCCTGCTTTGTTTCTGCCATCATCTCTTATGACTGATCTTACAAGCATCGGAACCCTGTTTGCTTTTGTACTCGTTTGTTTGGGTGTATTGTTATTGCCAAAAATCAAAGCAGCAGGAAGCGGCAAATTCAAATTACCTTATATCAACGGACAATTTATTTTTCCTTTGCTGGTGGCGGTTTTTATTTTCTTATTCCGCCAGCGTTTGTCTGCTGCCGTAATGAATATCATGAGTGAAGCTCACCAGGAAATCCTGTTTCTCATCTTCATAATCATTGCAGTGGTAATTGCCATCTTAACCTTTCTGCGTAAATATTCTTTGATTCCGGTGTTGGGCGCTTTGAGTTGTTTATACCTGATGATTGAAATTCCGGTTAAAAGCTGGTATTGGTTTTTTGTGTGGATGGGAGTGGGTTTGATCATTTATTTCCTGTACGGTTACCGAAAGAGTAAACTGTTAACTGAGCAATAACTACATTTGCTTATTCATCAAAACGATTGCCAGCCTTACTACTACGCTCATTTGATTTTTAATCTTAATTAACTGATTTGTATTATCAATCAATATCTTTTGAGCTATGTAGTACACAGTAAAACCAATTTTGTATGGCAATAAGAAAAATGTTGGCCCGTAAGCGAATTGCTTTAGTGGCACATGATCACCGAAAAACCGATCTGATAGATTGGGCCTTTTATAACCGAACCGCTTTATCCAAACACGAATTGTTTGCCACTGGCACTACAGGTAAAATGCTGGAGGAAAAACTTGACAGACATGTCAACAAATTCCTGAGTGGTCCATTAGGTGGAGATCAGCAGATAGGAGCTTTAATTGCAGAAGGCAAAATAGATATTCTTATTTTTTTCTGGGATCCCATGGAAGCACAACCGCATGATCCTGATGTGAAGGCGCTTTTACGTTTGGCTGTTACCTGGAATATTCCCACTGCCTGCGACAGGGCTACAGCCGATTTTATTTTTACCTCTCCGCTTATTGCCCAGGAATATGCATGCATACTGGAAGATTACAGCCGGTATCTGAAACGGGAATTAAAATAATGAACTTGCCATCCTGTATTGAAAAATTCATTTAAAGTATATCCTGTGTATCAATGTAAAAAAAATATAGCCAAATAAAGATTTTCTTGCGTTGGCGGAGTTAATTTAAAATGCTGTTGGTATGGCATATTTCAAACATGCTTATAAATTTTATCATACGCTGTAAGTATTGCATACCTGTTATATTTTTTTACTCTTTCGTTGCCAGGTAATTGTAATCGGCAATCAGTTGTTCAAGAAACAGGTCCACTTCCATTTCGCTTTCCACCTTCAATACATTTTTAATTCTGCCTGCTATGCGGTGAGCCGTTTCATATTTGCCTGTTTTAAAGGTTTGATTCAACACTGTTTTAATTGTATTGATATCACGGTCGCTCAATTTTAATACCTGCGGAAATTTTACTTCATAATTTTTTTGTGTAATTTCCATGAACACCGTATCATGAATGGAACTGTTGATCTTGGTGTTAACAATAGCTGTATTTGCAGCAAGATCACCCAAGCGCTGATTCTTTGCAGTAACAGCTATAATGATCACTACAATGATTCCCAACATACCAACCGAGATCAGTTGAAGAAAAACATAAAAACCCGGGTACACAAACGAAAAGATCAATGGCCATTCCCATACCCTGAAAAACCAGCGTAAAATATACTGGCTGATGGAAGGATCGCCACCATCCATACTCATCACCCGTATGCCCATTGCTTTTTTGCCAATACTTTGCCCGTGAAAAACAATTTCAAATACAAGATGATATAAAAGCATTGGTACAGAAACAACAAGAATATCGAGCCCCAGTACAAATTCACCTTCCAATTGAAGCCCATTGTATAAAAACATCCGCATGAATACAGCATACAAAACCAAAATAGTCAGGTCAAGAAAATAAGCAAGCAGCCGTTTCTGAAAAGGCGCTATCTCAAAGTCGAGTGAAATGTTGAATGGGGTGCTGATCTGTACGTTCGACATACGGTTATTTACGTTTGTAAAATAAAGGAATATTTTCCTGTATGGATGATTGGAATGTATGTATTTACTATTTTATCGGATGGTGGGGACAGCAACCGGGGCGGTGATGCCCCCAATTGATATCACCACTATAAGTTGTTCGGAAGAAAAATATGTGGCCACACCAGGGTTCTGAAAACATGTAGCCTTATTTTTCTACTAACCTGCCTAAACGGGCAATGTCGTTAAGTTAAGAAGTTAAGCCGCAGAGCGGCAGCCTGTTTATAGAAAATAAAAGCAAGATTATTTAGACTCCACAGGAGTCACCTAACAAAACAGGCGGCTCCCATGGAGCCAGTTAATTCGATTGCATTATAACTATAAACAGGATGCTCCTAACGGAGCTTAGCTTAATGACATTGCCCAATGAGACTATAGTGATTGCATTTATAGCTCCGAGTACCCTGTTACGTGTTGTAAAATCTTCTGAACAGTAGTGCTGTCCCCTCTAACCGATAATATTTTAAATTCATTCATAGGAATTAGAAATTACTTGTTATTTTCAATTTTCTTCACACCACTATGAGAGAAGCACTCTTCATCAAAAAAAATGCGCAGAAATGGACGGAGTACCAGTATCTGCAAACTGAAGACCCCGACCAGATGGCCGACCGGTTCATTACCCTGCTCGATGATCTTTCGTATTCCAAAACATTTTATCCGCACAGTAAGGTTACAAGATGGATCAACAGTTTGGCGGTAAGTATTTATCAAACCATTTATCAAAATAAAAAGCAACGGTTTTCAAGACTCATAACTTTCTGGCAATATGAATTGCCGTTGATGTTCCGTAAATACCACCGCATGTTGCTCTACACTTTTTTGATCTTTGTGGTGTTTTGTTCAATGGCTGTTCTTTCTTCCATGAAGGACGATGAGTTTGTGAAAGGAGTGCTGGATCCGCAATATGTTGCCATGACGGAAGAAAATATTGAAAAGGGAGATCCTTTTGGAGTTTATCGGGATGAAAGCCGGTTCACCATGTTTGTGCGGATTGCCTTCAATAATATCAAGGTTGGTTTTTTAATGGTGGCCGGTGGAATCTTTTTTGGGATTGGTACAATGGTTTTCTTTTTTCAAAACAGTATCATGCTGGGCAGTTTTCAATATATGTTTTTTGCCAAAGGATTGGGATGGGAGAGTGTGCTGGTTATCTGGATACATGGCACCTTGGAAATTTCAGGAATGATCATTGAAGCATGTGCAGGTTTTATTTTGGCAAGAAGTATTTTATTCCCCGGCACCTATTCAAGATGGCATTCTTTTAAAATAGGAGTGAAGGATGCTATGAAGATTTGTGTAAGCCTTATCCCAATCACCATTACCGCAGCATTTCTTGAAAGTTATATCACACACCTCAGCTCCAATGCATTTGATAAAACAACCAATACTTCCCTCTCAACAGGTGTAAGCATCAGCATCCTGGCTGCTTCTTTCCTTTTCATTGTATGGTATTTTATTATTTACCCAATTGTGCTGGAGAAGCGAATGAAAAAAGATCCTGTGCGGGCAGCAAAGATGAAAGCATGAGTTACAGCAAAAAAAACGTTTGGATAGTGTTACTGTTTTGCGGTTTATGTTTTTGTACAGCAAATTTGAAAGCACAGGAATCAGATACTACTGTTGTTGAGGCTCCGGTTACAGAAGATTCCGTTTATTATGATGAAGATGTTGAAACTAATGAGCAATCTGAAATCATGGATACATTCCTGCTGGTAAACAACTGGGTGTATCCTGCCGACAGTTTGAAAAAAGTTCAACGGCAAAAAGCATTTGCCTACATAAAAAACTTAGACAGTTTATTAAAAGCACGACAGGATGAATACCTTAAAAATAAAAAAGAAATAAAACCTGCAGAAGCAGAAGAACGAACAAATGTTTTTCCAATTTTCCGGTTTTTATTGTGGGTAATAGCAATAGGAGTTGTTTTGTTTATCATCTATCGCTTATTCCTTTCAGAACATGGAATGTTTGCAGCGCCAACAAAGAATAAAAAACTGCAGGTGGAAGAAGAGCTTGTTGCTGATGAGGAATATCTTGATCAGCAGTTGAAGGAAGCCATACGAAAAGGCAATTACCGTTCAGCCATCCGCTATCTTTATTTACAAACCTTATCTAAAATGGCGGATAAAGGCTGGCTGCAACTTTCGCCCGATAAAACCAATTACCAGTATGTGAAAGAATTAAGCAAACAGAAATACAGAAATGAGTTTGCCCGCATTACCCTGCATTATGAATATGCATGGTATGGCAATTTTACCATTGAAGAAGAAATCTTCAAACCGGTAAAACAGGAATTTGAACAGTTTCATTTAAAGATTAAACAGAGTTGAGGATTCTTTTACGATATTGTTTACTGCTTATGCTGCCACTGGTAATTGTTTCCTGCGGCAACCAGGGTGCTGCAGGAAAACTTCCTGATATGAGCCGCAATTATTCCAAGCGCAGTAAAAAACCTTTTGGAACATTTGCAGCTCACCAAATGTTGAAAGAAAAATATAAGCAGACAGGAGTTGAAACGCTTACAAAAGATTTTTATAATAACTGGATCAATACCCTCAACGGTATCAGAAGTTTGTATGTAATAGTGAGTAAAACAGTATTGCTGAGTCAGAAAGATTTGGATGCAATGCTGCAATATGTAAGCAACGGTAATCAGCTTTTTATTTCATCTGAATATATTGATAAAGCATTGCTGAATACATTAGGCATCAGGGTACAGTATTATTCTGTAAGCAGTTTGTTGCAAAGCCAGGTAGCATCCAAAGGCCCGATGCGTTATTCAACCGTTGAACTATCCGACAGCAGTTTGTTTGGCAAAAAACAATATGGATATTTCTATTATCCGTTTGAAACTAATTTTGTAAAGACAGACAGTATTGGCGCCACAACATTAGGATTGAATGAGGATGGCGATCCTGATTATATTTCTGTTGTACATGGCAAAGGCCGTTTCTTTTTTCATCTGCATCCGCAGGCTTTCAGCAATTATTTTTTGCTCAGCAGAAACAATAATGAATATTTTGAAAAAACATTCAGCTATACTCCGGGTGAAAGATATTCAGTTTACTGGGATGATTATTACCGCATTGGTCAGCAACCCGATGAAAGCTTTTCCTTCTTTGCTGTGTTTATGAAATATCCCATGCTCAGGTGGGCATTGCTGCTGGCAATGGCGCTCATGATCCTGTACATTGCATTTGGCAGCAAACGCAGGCAACGGCCCGTTCCCATCAAACCCAAAAATACAAACGCAAGTATTTCTTTTGTGGAAACCATCGGACGTTTATACCTGCAGAAAAAAGACAATCATACGATTGCCCATAAAATGATCACATATTTTTTGGAATATATACGCACACATTATTATCTCAACACTTCACAAATAAATGCCGAGTTCTTTTCGGCGCTTTCACGTAAAAGCAGCGTACATGAAACGGGAGTGAAAGAATTTTTTGAAACAATCAGTCATTTGCAGGAATCAGCAACTGTAAGTGATGAACAATTACTGGAATTAAATAACCGCATGCAAATCTTTTTTAAATCATAAACTTCATGGACAATCAATTTTTTCAGCAACGCACCGATCTTACACAACTCAACAATGCCATCAGTACCATTCGTGAAGCTGTAGGTAAAGTGATAGTGGGGCAGGAGCAGATGGTAGAACTGATGATAGCAGGTATATTGGCAGATGGTCATATTCTTATTGAAGGTGTTCCGGGTGTGGCAAAAACTTTATCAGCCAAGCTGATGGCCAAACTGATTGATGCAGATTTTTCACGCATACAGTTTACACCCGATCTGATGCCGAGTGATGTATTGGGTACATCGGTGTTTAATCCTAAAGAAGCAAGTTTCCAGTTTAAACAAGGTCCGTTGTTCAGCAATATTGTATTGATTGATGAAATCAACCGTGCCCCTGCAAAAACACAATCGGCATTATTTGAAGTAATGGAAGAACGACAGATAACAGTTGATGGAACAACATACCAGATGAGTGTTCCCTTTATGGTGCTGGCAACACAAAACCCTATTGACCAGGAAGGAACGTATCGTTTGCCTGAAGCACAATTAGATCGTTTCCTGTTTAAGATAGAAGTGGGATACCCAACATTGGCTGAAGAAGTGATCATCCTTACCAATCAGCACCAGGCCGATAACCGGCATTTACTCAATGAGATCAGCAAAGTACTTTCATCAACTGAAATTGCACAATACCGGGAAACCATCAGGCAAATTGTTGTAGAACCAAAACTGCTGGAGTTTATTGCCAGGATTGTAAATGAAACAAGAAATAATCCATCACTGTTTTTAGGTGCATCACCAAGAGCTTCACTGGCAATAGTGAAAGGGGCGAAAGCATTTGCTGCCATGCGTGGAAGAGATTTTATTACACCCGAAGATATTATTGAAGTGGCGCCGCATGTATTACGTCATCGCATCATCCTTACTCCTGAAAAAGAAATGGAAGGCATTACTGCCGATGAATTGATTGACCGCATCATTAAATCATTAGAAGTACCGAGATAATATGTTCTGGCTGTTACTCCTTTGCGGCGGCTTATTGTATGTGCTGGCTCAGTTTGTACTGAAGACCATGTACATCAGCAATCGTTTTTTTGTATTGCTCGGTATTTGTGTGCTTGTTTTTTTAACCGCTTTCTTTTTCCCTTTTTTAGAAACACCTGCAACGATTTTATTTTTTGTACTGATGATTGCATTGGCAGCCGATCTGTTTTTCCTGTTTGCATTGAATCGTAAACCAATCATTGAACGTTTTTTACCGGAGCGGTTGAGCAATGGCGATGAAAACCCTGTAATGATCACTTTGCAAAATAATTATCCGTTTACAGTAAAAGCGGAAATCATTGATGAGCTGCCGATGCAGTTTCAGTTACGATCTTTTTCTATAACAGAATTACTGAAGCCGGGTGAAGAGAAAGAGTTCAGGTATAAACTCCGCCCGGTTGAAAGGGGCGAATATCATTTCGGGAAAATAAATGTGTACCTGCAATCATTGCTTGGTTTAATTGCACGGCGGTTTACAGGTGCAGAAGAAACGATGGTTCCTGTTTATCCCTCGTTTATACAAATGCGAAAATACCAGATGCATGCAGAAGCGGCACAAACAAAAGAAGCAGGCAACCGACGGTTGCGTAAGATTGGCCACAGCATGGAATTTGAACAGGTGAAAGAATATGTGCAGGGCGATGATGTGCGTACACTCAACTGGAAAGCAACTGCAAGAAAAGGTTCACTGATGATCAATTCCTACACCGATGAAAAAAGTCAGCAGCTGTATTGTGTCATTGATAAGGGCAGACTGATGAAGATGCCTTTCAATGATGTTACCTTACTTGACTATGCCATCAATGCAAGTCTGGTAATGTGCAATGTGGCTTTGTACAGGCAGGATAAGTTTGGGTTGATGACTTTTAATAATAAGATGGGCACTATGCTGGCTGCTGACCGGAAACCTGTACAGCTTGAAAAAGTATTGCAGACTTTATACAATCAACAGACTGCCTTTCTTGAATCGGATTTTGAATTGCTTTATACAAGAATCCGTGCAACCGTTAAACAGCGCAGTTTAATTATTCTGTTTACCAACTTTGAATCACTTGCGGGTATGCAACGGCAGATGCCTTACTTAAAACGTATTGCCAAATATCATTTGCTCTTGCTTGTATTTTTTGAAAATACAGAACTGAAACAGGTAACCGTGCAGGATGTAAAAGATATTGAAGACCTCTATGTAAAAACCATTGCCGGTAAATATGTACATGAAAAGCGGTTGATCGTAAAAGAATTACAGAACGCCGGCATCCTCAGCATCCTTACGGCTCCTGAAAATGTAACAGTGAATACGATTAATAAATATATTGAGATAAAGACGAGGCAGGCGATATAAATTTAGAGGTCTTACGATTTTCAACCGTACCAACCAAGTGTGAGCCCACCAAATGGCGCAAGTATATCAAGGTTAAATAATAGTAAGTCTGGCGCAAGAATGAGGCGTGGAAAAAGTGCGCTGGCTTCTTGTGCCTGAGCAACGGAGTGCTTATATTTAAACTGTCATGAGCAGAAAGTATAAATTCAGTGATCAGCTACAACTTTACTTCATAACCTATGGGGTTGTTCAGTGGATAGATTTGTTTACCCGTAATGAATACAAAGAAATCCTCTTAAAAAGCTGGCAACATTGCTGCGAACAAAAGGGACTTGAAGTATATGCCCTCCGCCTTGGTTCGTGTCTCACGAACCAAATAATTAATCAAGCCAGCCTCAAACATGTTAAAACTCTTTCCGTAAATCCTTTATAAAAGGAAAGTTCAGAACATTTTTTTCATAAAAAGAAGCAGTAGAATAGTAATAGTCGCAAGGGTCAGTCACCAGTTTCCAATGTTCTGCCAGCGGATTTAAATGTATATACTCCAGCTTTTGGTATGCTGCATCTTGTGTATATAAATGTACCGCCAGTGAATCTCTTTGCCAAAACTCATATTGCTTATTAGTAGCATTAACAGCATATTTCTGTAATTCCTGCCGGTCTTCTTTCAGCAGAAGTTTTTTGAATTCATGTGCTGTATATTTCAGAAAAGAACCTTGTACAGTTTCTTTGCCGTTTAATGCATTTGCACGCCAAATCAGATGGATATGATTGGGCATAATAACAAAGGCAAACACATCCAATTTTCCGGTACTGCTTAGCCAATTCAATGAGTCAAGAATGATTGTTTTATACTGATCCTTTTGAAGTAAATGCCGCCAGCCATTGATAGTAGCAGTAAAAAAGAAGATTTCACCAATCTCCATAAAGGACTTTCGGTTGTGTGTAAAATAATCCATAGGCTGATTGCTGATGTTACACTAAAATAAATATTCTGTTTGATAATTTTATAACTGGTTCGTGAGACACGAACCAGGGCGAAGACTGCAAGGCACAAGAAGCCAGTCTCAACCCACGCCTCATTCTTGCGCCAGCTTCCCTAAGTTTATCTTGCCATTAAATACACCAATCAATAGCGTGCTTTCTTCATCGTCAACCAATACATTTTTCATTCCCTACCTTTGCCCCGATATGAAAGAAGAAATTCAAACAATCTTTACGCAAGGGCAGGTGTTATTAATTGATAAACCATTGGAGTGGACATCATTCGATGTAGTGGCAAAAGTGCGTAATACCATCAAAATAAAAAAGGTTGGGCATGCCGGTACGCTTGATCCATTGGCAACAGGATTGCTCATTCTCTGCACAGGAAAGTTTACCAAAAAGATTAATGAATACCAGGCCCGTGAAAAAGAATATACAGGAACATTTACAATTGGTGCTGTAACGCCAACCTATGATTTAGAAAGTGAACCGGAGCAGTTGAAAGATTATTCATTTGTTACTGAAGAACTGCTTCATGCAACAACCAAACAATTCATCGGCGATATACAGCAGGTGCCGCCTACACATTCAGCTATCAAGAAGAATGGACAGGCAGCCTATGTAATGGCAAGAAAAGGAATTGATGTGGTAATGGAACCACGGCCCGTCATCATCAAAGAATTTGAGATTACGAAAATAGAATTACCTCTTGTTCATTTCCGTGTGGTGTGCGGAACAGGAACTTATATCAGGAGCCTGGCTTATGATTTCGGAAAAGCATTGGGCTGCGGTGCATACCTCAGCAAGCTTTGCCGTACAAGAATAGGAGAGTTTACACTTAATGATGCAAGAAGCCTGGAGCAAACATTGGAATGGATCAAAGAAGTTACCCACCCCTTGCCCCTCCCGGGAGGGGATGCATCAGAAGGGATACCCAATGCCTAATGAAAAGTTGAAATTTTCATAACGCCAGTTACGATCCTGTTCTCTCCGTCCATACAAATTCGTTAAACTTGTTTTGGGTATTCGCCAACCGTTATTTTCTTTTACAAACGGGAAAGAAGGATTTTTAATACGCAAACCAAAATCAAAACGGATAAGGAACAATCCAACAAAATCAATCCTTAAACCTGTACCTGTACTTACACTCAGGTCACGGTAAAAATTTTTCAACTGAAATACAACCGTATCATTCCCAATATTGCTTTTATTACGGAAGTTCCAGATATTCCCCGCATCAACAAACAAAGCGCCACGTAAAATGAGTGAGTTGGGCCAAATGGTTAAAATGTTATAGCGGTACTCAGCATTGGCTTCAAATAATATATCACCTGCACGGCTGAAGAATTGGTTTCTTCCGCTTCTTTGCTCACGGGGGCTGGCGCCGGGGCCAATGCTTCTTAAAGGCCATGCACGCATACTGTTAGGCCCGCCACCGGAAAATTGTTTGAAGAAGGGCATGCTTGATGCACTATCATACAAATACCCTGCACCCAGTGCAGTTCTCAATATCCAGTTTGTTTTTTTCTTATTAACTAAGTATTTAAATTCAGCATCAAATTTGATATATTCAAAAAGATCTTCATCAAAAAGATTGATCAGCTTTTTCAACCTTCCGAAAACGGCTCCTGATTCTTCAACATTGATTTTTAAATATGCCGAGTGATTTGGTTTCCCCCCAATAGATATCTGGGGTTTTAAAAAGCTGATATTGAAATTTCCCAAAACAAAACCTTCGTTAAATGAATTTTTCAAAAAAGGGATTGTATCCTTTTGAATTATAAATGATGGCGACTCGTTATACAGGTTTACATATTCAATGTTCACTGGTCTTATTTGCCAGATAGCATTTCGTGGAGTTTGAAATTGCCAGCCAAAAGTTGAAGAAACGGTAGTAAGTGCAAAAAGACCTTTTCCATTTATATTACGGTCAATAATAGAAACTGTATTTGATATAAATGTTTTTTTATTGGCCCAGTTCCTGTTCCTTTTTTTCAATATCCAGCCGGGTATTTCAGGAATAGAAACCGTATTGCTGTAGGTTGCTTCCGTTGCCTGTAAACCGGGATTGATTTGCCCCACACCAAATTCAACACCCGCCCGTAATATCTGGTTCATTTGAATACCTTTTTTACCAATATTCCGGTCTTCAAATCCAATGTTCACACCTAAACCAACCAGGTTGCCGGCTGTTGTAAGTACTGAATGTGTTTGATTAAAAACACTTTCCAGGTTGGTACTGAAGCGGTATCTTTTTGCAGGTACCAGCAGGATGTTATAATCAATCTTTGATGAATCATCAACTGCAAGTGCAGGTTGAATTTTAATGATTTGCCATGTATTGAGTTTGTTTAATTCATTGGCTGTACGGGTTATATCTGTTGCCTTGTAAATACTATCTGGCTTCAGAAATAAATGTTGCCTGATGAAACCGGGTTTAAATTTATTCTGATTAAACTTTACTGTTACTCCATTTCTTGTATTGGTTTGATAAACGGTAGAATCAATTTTTTCATTGTTATACTCAGGGTAAACGGTAATGCTCCGGTTGTAAAATATTCTGAAAGCAGATGAATCAACTTTTGGCTTTGTGCGGATAAACACATTAATCAGGGGATTCTTTCTTCTTTGTTCTGCTTCCTGGAAAACGGTTGCCTGTAAGATGGGATCAAACGCCAGCTCAGGATCAAATAACTTTGTAAAAACGGTATCAACGTCTGCAAAGAAAAGGTCTCTTGTTATATTGTAATAACCATTGTTACGGTATAATTCAACTAACCTGTCCATTTCTGCTGAAATAGTTTCTTCCGTAAAGGGTTGTCCTTTTTTCAAAAAGCTGTTTGAACTGTTTTGATTGCTGAACTGCTGCAGGGGAACAAGTTCTTTCCGGTTTGAGTCGTTGGGGATCAATACAATTGAATCCATTCTGAAAACAGGGCCGGTTGTAACCTTAAAAAAAACATTTGCCCGGTATTGCTTCCTTTTTATATTGTGTACACGTACCGTATCAATATAGTATGTATAAGCTGCTTTTCCATTAAAGTACCCGATGGTTTTGAGGAATATTTCCATGTTTCGGGTGCTCTGCAGTGCATAGCTTGTATCAAAAGCAGCAGGATTGATGAGGCGATTGAAGAAGAGGAATGATTGCTTAATTTTTAACTGGATGCTGTCGTCCAACTGCGTGGTAAGCCGGTCTTTGAGAATTGTTTTTTCTTCCTTGTTCAGTTTTTCATTATCAATTTCAATTTTATTATCATACACAAAAGGAGTTTCTTTGGGATAGTTTTTTATACTGATATATTTCCGGGTACCGCAGGCAGCAAAAAAAGCAGAAGCAATACAAAAAAAGACTATTTTAAATGTTGTTCGGGTGAAAGTCATAAAAAAATTGAATCAATGCTCAGTAAAACCGAAATCAAATATATTCAAAGTTTAGGCCA
This sequence comes from uncultured Chitinophagaceae bacterium, assembly GCA_947085245.1. Classification (GTDB taxonomy): domain Bacteria; phylum Bacteroidota; class Bacteroidia; order Chitinophagales; family Chitinophagaceae; genus Lacibacter. Next base: position 24,581 of record CAMTVU010000072.1, read on the forward strand.
TAAAAAAAGAAGAGGGGAAGAAAGGCTTTTTATTGCTGAAGGGAGCAAAATGCTGGCTGAATTCATCGGGGAAATGCCGGAGCAGATCTTTCGTTTATACGCCACCGAAGAATTCTTTCAAACGCATGCAGGCGCTGATAAGATTGCTGAAAAACATGTAATCACAGAAGAGGAACTTCAACGCATTTCACAACTGCAAACACCCAACCAGGCGCTTGCCATCATTCGCTTCTTTTCTGAAAGGGAGTTGAATCATATTAATGAAGGCTGGAGTTTAGCGCTCGATGGCATCCGTGACCCTGGCAATATGGGAACCATCATCCGTTTGGCCGATTGGTTTGGCATCAGCACCATCATCTGTTCACCCGATTGTGCCGACATCTACAATCCGAAAGTGGTGCAGGCAAGCATGGGCAGCATCATGCGTGTGCAGGTTGTTGAAAGAGACTTGAAGATTTTTCTTGCTGATAAGAACTTGCCTGTTGTTGGCGCTGTATTGGGAGGAGAAGAACTTTCTTCCTTCAAATTTCCATCGAATGGCATTTTGGTAATTGGCAGCGAGGCCAATGGCATCAGCCCTGATGTGTTGCCATTGCTTACTCAAAAACTGATGATTCCCCGTTTTGGACATGCTGAATCCTTGAATGCGGCTATGGCTGCAAGTATTTTTTTGTGGGAACTGAATCGCACCGTCTGACGACCTCGTCTGACGGGAATAAAAATTGCAATGCCATCAGACGAGGGCGTCAGATGGCTGTAATCCCAACTCTGCTTTGCACATATTCATTCCGTTCCAGTTCATTGAGCATAAACTGAGCAAGATCACCTGTATTGATCTGAAATTTGTTGGGCTCAGGCGGATAATCTTTGTTTGTAATGTAATTACCTGTGGGGCCATCGTTAATAATATCCGGACTGCAAACAAAAGTCCAATCAAGCCCTGAAGCTTTTAAATATTCATACGCCTGGCGGTGTTCATTGCCAACGGGAATAAATTCTTTGGGATAATCTTTTGTATCCATCAACAGTGTGTCTTCATCAAAATTTAAAATGCCAAATCCACCAAGTGCAAGGATGCGTTTTACTCCGGCTTTCTTCATTTGTGCAACAATATTTTTTATCCCGAGTGAGCGGGCTTTATCCGTTCCATCAAATGAGCCGCCGATGGCACTTAATACCGCATCGCAATCTTTGAGGGCATGATATACTTCACTCTCATCAAACAAAGCGCCTTTTATTTTTTCAAATTTTTCCTCATTTATGTGCAGGTCAAATACATTTCTTCCAAAGGCCTTTACAGTATGGCCTCTCCAGAGAGCCTGCTTTACAATTTGCACTCCTGCCTGGCCGGTAGCTCCAAATACAATCAGTTTCATGCGTTTATTTTTAGTTGTTTCATAACCAAATGGGGTTAAAACCCCAATGGTACAATGTTTTATTCAGTAACTCCGGCCTTAAGGCCGGGGTTATAAAACTCACACCCATTAAAGGCTTTAGCCCAAATTGAAATGGTTCCTTTACTACATTCATTTATAAGATAAATCAACTGCAACAAGTTACAGATGGAACTTCAATTTGTTAAAATTTATTTTACAATCAACCAATGGCATAGTTTTTTAATCTTTGCCTTTAAATGATTGGTTTGAAAAAGAATATTCTCCTTTTCTCTTTTGTGCTGATGGGCGGCTTTTTGAAAGCTCAGAAAATTGACAGCCTGTTTTTTAATTTATATACCGACAGTTTGAAAAAAGGTTCGTGGAATTATATTAATGTAGATGCGAAACTGAGCAATGGAAAATATTTGCCGCTTACTACTGATCAGTTGCATATTAAAACAAGTAACGGAAAACTACAGGGAAACAGCATCTGGATTGATTGGAATTTTAAAGATGATTCTGTGGTTGTGGAAGTACAATTGAAAAAAAATGCAGCAGTAAAAAAATCAATCACTATCTGGGTAAAAAAAGTGGATGAACAATTGAATGCGCCGGTA
>CAMTVU010000073.1:0-13972 GCA_947085245.1 uncultured Chitinophagaceae bacterium
GTTGATTGATCGGTAAAATTTACAAGCATTGGCAAACAACCTGTAGTTGGTATTGCTGTAAAATTTGCAACAGGGGCTTGAGCAAAAGAATTGAAAGCGTAAAAGAAAACAAGAAATAAAAACAACCCCATCTTAATAAAAAAATACCGGAAATTCAGATTGGGAAATTGTTTCATAAGCTTTGCAGCAGGCTTTTATGGGATATGATTGATAAAGCTACTCTTTAAATAATTAATAGTTTTAGCCCACAATGAGATACTATTCACAAAACGACCGTTGCCTGTGGATTATTTTAAAGGCAGAAAATATGCCAAAGTTTTTGTTATTATGATTGAAGCGCTTACCTTTGCCGTCCGAAAAATAAAAGGTCACGAATGCCTACAATTCAACAATTAGTAAGAAAAGGAAGAGAAATTATCAGGGCAAAAAGCAAATCCCGAGCTTTGGACAGTTGTCCATTTCGCAGAGGAGTATGTACCCGTGTATATACAACTACGCCTAAAAAGCCAAACTCTGCTCTGCGCAAAGTAGCAAAAGTGCGTTTAACCAACAAAATTGAGGTGATTGCCTACATTCCCGGTGAAGGTCACAACCTGCAGGAGCACTCCATTGTGCTGGTGCGTGGTGGTCGTGTGAAAGACTTGCCAGGTGTACGTTACCACATCGTTCGTGGTTCTTTGGATACTGCCGGTGTAAAAGACCGTAAGAAGAGCCGTTCCAAGTATGGTACCAAGAAAGAAAAAGCAAAAAAATAAACCCTCGGCTCAGCACAGGGCTTAAATAAAAAATTATACAATGAGGAAGACAAAACCTAAAAAAATTGCGCTTGCACCGGATCCCAGGTTTAATGATGTACTGGTGAGCCGCTTTGTAAACAACTTAATGTGGCAGGGTAAAAAAAGTATTGCTTTCAGTATTTTTTACGATGCTGTTGATAAAGTAGCAAAACAAACAGGTGAAGACGGTTATGAAGTATGGAAAAAAGCCATAGCCAATGTAACTCCTTCTGTTGAAGTTCGCAGCCGCCGTATTGGTGGTGCTACTTTCCAGATCCCTGCAGAGGTTAGGGCCGATAGAAAAATTTCTTTAACAATGAAGTGGCTGATCCGCTACAGCCGTGAGAGAAACGGACGCAGCATGGCTGATAAATTAGCCAATGAAATTGTTAGTGCAAGTAAGGGTGAAGGTGGAGCTTTCAAAAAGAAAGAAGATACACACCGTATGGCAGAAGCGAACAAGGCTTTTGCTCACTTCAGAATTTAATTTCAACAATATTAATAGTGAAAATCCCTCCGCAATACGGGGGGATTTTTGTTTCCCACTTTTTTGGTTTGTTTGATTAATGACTCGGGAAAAATCCATACTTTTGCGGCGCCTAAATGAATAATCAAAAGAGGAGATTGATGAACGTGGAATTGGATTATTTGTTGACCGGCGTTCTATGAGAGTATTAATCTTACATATCAGCTTCAGGTGTTCCGTTAAAACGGACCAATCCTTCCCATCTTATAGCTGATAACTGATCCCAACCCTGAAGTGTGCGACGCAACAGGTGGTCAACAAAGAAATAACTACCGATAACATAATTACGATTTCAAATTTTTAAACAGATAAACATTCAAATCAAATAGTCATGGCAGATTTAAGATTTCAGAGAAACTTTGGTATTGCGGCTCATATTGATGCCGGCAAAACAACTACCACAGAGCGTATCCTCCGCTACACGGGTATGATTCACAGAATTGGTGAAGTGCACGATGGTGCGGCAACCACTGACTGGATGGAGCAGGAAAAGGAAAGAGGTATTACCATTACATCAGCAGCTGTAAGTTGTGTATGGAATTTTCCTACAATAAAGGGAAAAGCAGATGAGAATACCAAAAAATATAATTTCAACATCATTGATACTCCGGGCCACGTAGATTTTACAGTAGAAGTAGAACGTAGTTTACGTGTACTGGATGGTTTAATTGCTTTGTTCAGCGCAGTAGATGGTGTGGAGCCACAATCAGAAACCGTTTGGCGCCAGGCAAACCGTTACAATGTACCACGTATTGGTTTTGTAAATAAAATGGACCGCAGTGGTGCCGACTTTTTGAATGTAGTGAAGCAGGTGCGTGAAATGCTGGGTTCAAAAGCTGTACCTCTTCAGTTACCTATAGGTGCTGAAGATGATTTTACCGGTGTGGTTGATCTCATCAAAATGAAAGGAATCATCTGGCACATGGAAACAGAAGGAATGACTTTCGACGAAATCGAAATTCCTGCTGATATGCTTGAAGAAGCAAAAGACTGGAGAGCGCAATTGGTGGAAGCCGTTGCTGAATACGATGACAGATTGATGGAGAAGTTTTTTGACAATCCTGATTCTATTACTGAAGATGAAATTCATGAAGCTGTACGCAAGGCTACAATTGATCTCAGCATTGTTCCTATGCTGTGCGGTTCTTCTTTTAAAAATAAAGGTGTGCAAACTGCACTGGATGCGGTTTGCCGTTACCTGCCTTCTCCAATGGATATTGAAGGTATTAAAGGAATTGATCCTGATACCGGCGAAGAATTGGTACGCAAACCCGATGCAAAAGAACCTTTTGCAGCATTGGCTTTTAAGATCATGACTGATCCTTTTGTTGGTCGTTTGGCCTTCTTCCGGGTTTACAGCGGTCACTTAGATGCAGGTTCTTATGTGTTGAACGTAAGAAGCGGAAAGAAAGAACGCATCAGCCGTATCATGAAAATGTTTGCAAACAAACAAAATCCTGTTGATTCAATTGAAGCAGGTGATATTGGCGCTGCCGTAGGTTTCAAGGAAATTAAAACCGGTGATACATTGTGTGATGAAAATCATCCCATCACATTGGAAAACATGTTTATTCCTGAGCCTGTAATTTCTCTGGCTGTTGAACCAAAGGCACAAGCCGATGTTGATAAAATGGGTCTGGCGATTTCTAAATTAGTTGAAGAAGATCCTACTCTTCGTGTAAGAACAGATGAAGAAACAGGGCAAACAATTTTAAGTGGCATGGGTGAATTACACTTAGAAATTATTGTTGATCGTATGAGGCGTGAATTTAAAGTTGAAATTAACCAGGGTGCACCAATGGTGGCTTATAAAGAAGCATTCAAACAAACTGTTCAACACCGTGAGGTGCTGAAGAAGCAATCGGGTGGCCGTGGTAAGTTTGCTGATATTGTATTTGAAATTGGACCGGCTGACGAAGAGTGGCTGAAAGAAAATCCGGGTAAAGGTTACCAGTTTGTAAATGATCTGTTTGGTGGATCTATTCCCAAAGAATTTGTTCCTGCTATTACAAAAGGGTTTGAAAATTCAATGACCAGTGGTGTGTTGGCAAGCTATCCGATGGTGAACATGAAGGTTCGTGTGTTTGATGGCAGCTTCCATGATGTGGATAGTGATGCAATGAGTTTTGAACTTTGTGCAAAGGGTGGTTTCCGGGAAGCCGGCCGCAAAGCAAAACCAACCTTGCTGGAACCAATCATGAAAGTAGAAGTTGTAACGCCAGATCAGTACATGGGTGATGTTACTGGTGATTTAAACCGCCGCCGTGGTATGCTGGAAGGAATGGATACAAAAGGGAATGCACAAGTGATAAGAGCCAAAGTTCCTTTAAGTGAAATGTTTGGTTACGTTACACAATTGCGTTCATTATCAAGTGGCCGTGCAACTTCAACCATGGAGTTCAGTCACTATGCACCTGCACCAAACAACGTTGCAGAAGAAGTGATTGCAAAGGTGAAGGGTAAAGTAAATGCATAATTAAGCAAGTAATTAATTGAAATAAAAATCCCGCTTTTAAGGCGGGATTTTTTTATGTGTCTGTTTCGCAAAAAAAATCTTCACAAATCCGTCAGACGAGGGCGTCAGACGGAAAATAAAAAACGCCGCATCAATCAATGCGGCGTTTTGCTTTAATCAGTTCAAACTAATTATCTGCTGTTTGCATCATTCATTCTTATGCTTCTGCCTTTGAATTTTTTTCCATCAACAGCGCTGATCATTTGCCTGGCCGATTTACTTTCTACTTCAACCCAGCTGTTCAGCTCACGCATATCAATCTTACCCAATGATTCTTTACGCAGTTCACTCATATCTAAAATGAATTGTAAGAAACTTGCTTTGTAAAAACCATCTTTAGTACCAAGGTTTACAAACAGTTTGGTATAACCGCCACTACCAGCACCACCACTGAATTCACGGCCTTGTGTATCACGGTATGGTTTACGTCCTTCTGCACCTCTTCCTTCAATTGTTCTACCACCAACCATACGCTCACGCTCTCTTTCACGACCACGACCCTGTCCCTGACCTTCTCTCTTGAACTTATCAAACTCACGGCCACGTTCACGGATGTTGAGGTCTTCTGCATTTTCATAATACTTGAGGAAACGATCAAACTCCATAGCAGCCACACGTTTCAGAATATCTTCTTTGCTCATTTCAGCAAACTTTTCCTGCAGCATGGGTACATACGTTTCATATTCGTCATTGCTTACATCTGTACTGATGAGTTTATCCATGAATGAAAAGAACTGTTTACGGCAAACATCTTTCCCTGTTGGAATTTCAAACTTATGAAACTGTGCCTGAGCAATACGTTCTATCTGGCGGATCTTACCAATTTCCCTGCTGTGTACAATGCTCATACAAATCCCCGTCTTTCCTGCTCGGCCTGTACGGCCACTGCGGTGTGTATATACTTCCAGATCATCAGGTAATTCATAATTGATCACATGGGTGATGTCTTTTACATCAATACCACGGGCAGCAACATCCGTTGCAATAAGCAGTTGTAATGTTTTATCACGAAACTGACCCATCACTGCATCTCTCTGCTGTTGGGTAAGATCGCCATGCAATGCATCAATATCATAACCTTCACGTGTGAGTTTTTCTGAAATTGCCTGTGCATCCACTTTTGTACGGGTGAAGATGATGCCGTAAATACCGGGGTTGAAATCAATTAAACGTTTTAATGCTTCATAACGATGCTGTGATGAAACAACAAAATACTGGTGATCAATATTAATATTGGCCGTGTTCATTTTACCCACAGTTACTTCAACCGGGGTTTTCATATACTTGCGGCTCACCTTACGAATCTCCGGCGGCATGGTAGCACTGAATAACCAGGTACTTTCTTTCTTGGGAGTGTTCTGCAGAATAAATTCAATATCATCCTGGAAACCCATGTTCAGCATTTCATCTGCCTCATCCAGTACCACATACTTAATTTCTCCAAGATTGATTGCTTTACGTTCAATCAAATCAATTAAACGGCCGGGAGTTGCTACAACAACCTGTACACCTCTTTTGATGTCACGTATCTGCATGCCAATGGATGTTCCTCCGTAAACGGCTACTACATTTACACCTTTCATGTGCTTTTTAAAAATCTCCATCTCTTTTACAATCTGTAAACAGAGCTCACGGGTGGGGCATACAATCAATGCCTGCGGAAATTTCTTGTTTTCATCTAATAATTGCAACAGGGGTAAACCAAATGCTGCTGTTTTGCCTGTACCTGTTTGGGCAAGGCCTATTAAATCAGTTGTTCCGCTCAATAAAACGGGTATTGCTTTTTCCTGAATGGGAGTGGGAGTTGTAAAACCGAGTTCACTAATCGCTTTCATCAATCTGTCATCCAAGCCAAGCGCTTCAAATGTGTTCATAATACTATACAAAATTTGCGCAAAGGTAAGGTTTTAAGGGCAGGAATGGGGTAGGAAGTATGATGTAAGATGTATGATATACGAAGTGCCTTCAACTTCAGTGTCAATGTGTATTGGCATGTTAAAGACCGCAGGGCTGTGAGTTGCAGTGAGTTAGTCTGTGAATTATTGCTGATACCTTTACATTCCTGTTTAAGCAGGTGATAACAGGCTATCATCCTTTGTGTATTGCATATCGCCAATTATCTTTGCCGGCATGCGCAAACTGAGTATGGATGAGTTGTACCGCAAATCAGTGGATGAATTTAAAGAAGCGGAAAAAAATAAAGTAATTGTGGTGCTGGAAAATATCCGCAGTATGCAGAATGTGGGCAGTGTTTTTCGTACGGCTGATGCTTTTTTAGTGGAAGCCATTTATTTGATTGGATACACACCCCAACCGCCTCACCGTGATATTCATAAAACAGCTTTGGGTGCAACAGAAACAGTAAGCTGGAAATATTTTCAACAAACGTCAGATGCCATTGCAGAACTGAAAGCGGCAGGTTATAAGATCTTTGGTATTGAACAAACGGAAGGAAGTATATTGTTGCAGAATTTTAAAAAAACTGATGATGAAAAAATTGCCATCATCTTTGGCAATGAAGCAGAAGGGGTGGATCAGGAAACATTGCTTCAATGTGATGGCTGCATTGAAATACCTCAGTTTGGGATGAAACATTCACTGAATATTTCTGTAGCGGCGGGAGTGGTGTTATGGGAAATTGTCAAAGGGGTACTCAAAAAAAATAATTAATTTTAAATATGGAAACAATTATTATAAAATCAAAGGATAATAAAAAAACAAAAGTGTTGCTTGATTTTTTGAAAAAAAATCGGATAAAAGCGGAAGTGTACCAAGAACCTGACAAGGAAGAAATATTAAACGGAATTGACGAAAGTATGCGTGAAGTGCAACTGCATCTCAAAGGGAAAATCAAATTAAAAGAGGCTAAGCATTTATTTGATGAAGCTTAGTATTGTTTATACTCGCCTTTTCGAAAAAGAATTTAAAAAGCTTTCTTCAAGACATTTGTCGCTCAAGACTGATTTTAAAACCTTTCTTGCAAATCTTGAAGAGAACCCGGTACGAGGAACTCCATTGGGTAATAATTGCTATAAAGTAAGGTTAGCAATAACCAGCAAAGGAAAAGGGAAGAGCGGGGGCGCAAGAGTAATTACTTGCCTCAAAATTGTTGATAATAGAGTTTACCTTGTTGCGATTTACGATAAATCCGAAAAAGAAGCCATCTCAAACAAAGAACTTCGGGAAAGGATAAAACCTTTTTCTATCTGATTACCCAAATCTCTTTATGTCGAAAGTAAAAAACTATCTCTCTTTAATTAAATTTTCGCATACCATTTTTGCTTTGCCATTTGCGTTGATTGGATTTTTTTATGGAATTGTTTCGTTGGTTAAAGTTCCCCATGTGTATTACAATATGAATTTTGTTGATACAAACTGGGAAAAGACGAAACTGTTTTTAGAAAATAATTGGTATGTGTTTCTTCTTGTCCTCCTCTGTATGATCTTCGCCCGCAGTGCTGCTATGGCTTTTAACCGTTATTTAGACCGGAACTTTGATGCAAAGAATCCACGTACAGCTATCCGTGAAATACCTGCCGGAATTATTTCTGCCAACAGTGCGTTGCTGTTTACCATATTAACAAGTGTGCTGTTCATCAGCACCACTTATTTCATCAACACTCTTTGTTTTTATTTATCGCCGGTTGCTTTACTGGTTGTACTGGGTTACAGTTTTACCAAACGGTTTACACCGCTTTGTCATTTGGTATTGGGTTTGGGTTTGGCATTGGCACCCATTGGTGCCTATCTTGCAGTAACAGGCAAGTTTGCATTGCTGCCCATTTTGTTTTCATTCACTGTTTTGTTCTGGGTAAGTGGGTTTGATATTATTTATGCCTTGCAGGATGAAGAGTTTGATAAAGAGTATGAACTCAAATCAATTCCTGCATGGCTGGGAAAAACAAATGCCTTGCGTGTTTCAGAAGCATTGCATGTGTTAGCCGCATCATGTGTGATTGCTGCGGGTATATATGGAGTTTTCGGCTGGTTGTACTGGATCGGAGTTGGAGTATTTGCAGGAATGCTCATATACCAGCATTCAATTGTAAAGCCAAATGATTTACGGCAAGTGAATATTGCATTCATGACAGCAAATGGAATTGCCAGTGTTGTGTTTGCAGTGTTTGTGATTGCAGATATACTGGCCCCCTAAATCTCCCGAAGGGGGACTTGTTACTTTTGTACAAATGATGAACAAACGAATAAAACGATCAACATTATTACTACAGCAAATCACCTCCCTTTCAAGGGCGGGCGGGAGGGGTTTATGGCTCGCATAATTTGCATTGATTACGGCGGTAAACGCACCGGCATTGCCGTTACTGATCCTTTGCAGATTATTGCAACGGGGTTAACCACCATTGCAACAAAAGATTTTATTCCTTTCCTGAAAAATTATTTTCAGCAGGAGCAGGTAGAAAAGATCATCATTGGTATGCCCACCAACTGGAACGATTCTGATACCCATGCCACTCCTTTAGTTAAAAGGGCCATCGAACTGTTGAAGAAAAATTTTCCAACCATCCCTGTTGAAACAGTGGATGAACGCTACACCTCAAAAATGGCAAAAGATGCCATGCTGGAGATGGGATTGAAGAAAATGCAGCGCCGGGATAAAAAACTGGTGGATGAAATTGCCGCTACCATCATGCTGCAGGAATATATGCGGGGATTGTAGATTTCAGATGGGTGATTTCAGATTTGCTTCAGGCTTAAATCCCACTTCTTATATTTGCATCTTTAATTTCAGCAAAACGCTGTTGTGATTGTTTAGAAGCACCATAAATAAAGGTCAATCTGCAATCTGAATTCTTAAATCTGAAATGGAATGATTTTACCCATTGTTGCTTATGGTTTTGATGTGTTGCGGAAAGTAAGCAAGGATATTAAGCCCGATTATCCCAACCTGGATAAGTTCATTGAAGATATGTGGGAAACCATGTACTCTTCCAATGGAGTTGGGCTTGCAGCCCCACAGGTAAACCGTGATATCCGTTTGTTTGTTATGGACAGTTCACAAATGTTTGCAAATATGGATGAAACGGAAACCCTCCTGTATCCTGATGTACCCGGTATTAAACAGGTGTTCATTAATGCACATATAGAGGAGTTGCATGGCGATGACTGGCTTTATAACGAAGGGTGTTTAAGTATTCCTAAAATACGTGAAGATATTTACCGGGCCGAAGAAGTAACCATCCGTTTCATGGATGAAAATTTTACAGAGCACACTAAAATTTTTGATGGATTAACTGCAAGAATAATCCTGCATGAGTACGATCATATTGAAGGCAAGTTATTTATTGATTACCTCAAGCCTTTAAAACGAAAGTTATTAAAAGGAAAACTGGACGATATTTCAAGAGGAAAGGTAAGCGTGGATTATAAGATGGTGTTTCCTAAATAATAAATTCCGTCTGATGCCCTCGTCTGACGGAATTTATTATTTCAACCTGAAAATTTCTTGTCAAACGAGGGCATCGAACAACAATTATTCTTCCAGTAAATTCTTTGCTTTGGTATATACTCTCCACTTCTCAATCACTTTCTTCATATCTTCTGCCAGTTCAGTTTCAAACAACATTCGTTTTTGTGTTTTGGGATGTGTGAAGCCCAATGTTTGTGCATGCAGTGCCTGCCTAGCACAAATGGAAAAACAATTATCAACAAACTGTTTGTACTTGGTGTAAACAGTTCCTTTTACAATCCTGTCTCCACCATAAGTATCATCATTAAACAATGGATGACCGATATGCTGCATGTGTACACGTATCTGATGTGTACGGCCGGTTTCCAACCTGCATTCAACCAATGTTGTATAACCAAAGCGTTCCAATACTTTATAATGTGTGGTGGCTTCTTTACCATGTTCACCATCAGGATATACATCCATGATTTTACGAAAACGTTGATGACGACCTACATGGCCGGTGATAGTTCCGCTGTCTTCCTTCAAATCACCCCACACCAAAGCAATGTATTTCCGTTCAACTGTATGATCAAAAAATTGTTTGGCTAAATGAAGGCTTGCCTGTTCATTTTTTGCCAGCACCACCAAACCACTTGTGTTTTTATCAATACGGTGTACCATACCAAAACGTGGAAGTTGATCTTCAGTTAATTCAGGTTGCTGCTGTTTCAGGTACCACACTATTCCATTTACAAGAGTGCCGCTGTAATTACCACTGCCGGGATGCATGACCATACCTGCAACTTTATTTACTATAACAACCGATTCATCTTCATAAACAATATTGAGGGGAAGTTCTTCGGGTTTGATCTCTGTATCTTCCGGTGCAGTATCAGAAAAAGTAATGATCTCATCACCCGGTTTTACTTTGTAGTTTGCTTTTACAGGAGCATTGTTCACCAATACGAGTCCTGAGGCAATACCACGTTGCACTTTATTACGGGTAGCACCTTCAATTTTGGTCATCAAAAATTTATCAATCCGCAAAGGTTCCTGCCCTTTGGTTACAACAAAGCGCTTCCGTTCGTATAACTCTTCCGAGCCATCGCCGTTTTCCAATTCACTGTCCTGTTCCAATAATTCTTTGTCGTTCATTGCCTGCAAAAATAAGGGTGCATTTCAAATTGTTGCCGGAATAATAGTGTTTTTAGGTATGCCATACCTGTTTAGAGAAGATTGCGACAATTTGAAATGCACCCAAAAATAAGCGCTGCAAATTTATGAATTGAAACATTGTAGTTTTGCAGCTCATGACACAACAGGTTTACTTTGAAGATTTAGGACAGATGCCTTATAAACAAGCCTGGGATTACCAGGAAAGTTTGTTGCAGCGAAATCTGAAAGTAAAGTCTGAACTGAGGATATTGGCCGATAGCCTTAAGCAGGTAGCAAATAGCAACGATTTACCTATTGCAGAACAAGATGTTGAACTCAGAACCAGAAACTCAAAACCAGAAACCACAAACTATCTTCTTTTTGTTGAACACCCACCCGTTTATACATTGGGTAAAAGCGGTGATATAAAGAATATCCTCATCAGCGAAGAAGAAAGAAATAAAAAAGGCATTGAATATTTCCCCACCAATCGTGGCGGCGATATTACATTTCATGGGCTGCAGCAAATTGTGGGTTATCCCATTCTTGATTTGGAAAAATTTGAAACAGACATTGGTAAATATCTGCGCAAGCTGGAAGATGTGATCATCTTAACCATGGCCGACTATGGGTTGAAAGGTGAGCGCAGTAAAGGTGAAACAGGAGTGTGGCTTGATCCCGGTGTGCAGGGAAGAGAACGTAAGATTTGTGCCATGGGTGTACGTTGCAGCCGATGGATAACCATGCATGGTTTTGCTTTCAATGTAAATACAGATCTGAATTATTTCAATTATATCATCCCTTGTGGTATAGAAAACAAGCAAGTTACTTCTCTTCAAAAAGAATTAGGCCATACTGTTGAATTTGAAGAAGCGAAAGCAAAAGTGAAACTTAATTTTGAAAAAGTATTTGATGTAAGGTTGGAGGTGAGAAGTAAGAAGTGTTTACATTAATTATCCCTTGTTATCAGGAACTTATTTTTTTCTTTCAGTTTTCCATCTTCCAGCAGTTCAAAAAAATACCAGCCCGATTTGAGGAAGTTTACTTTATCCAGAGTGAGATAGCTTTCTTTCACTTGCGGTATCAGGAATAAAAAGCCGCCATCTTCTTTCATGAATTTAATGGAATATTTTTTACCGGCAGCATCAGGAATTTTTATAACGGCATTGCCGTCATCACCTGTAAAAACATAAACGGAAGGAACCCATACCGGCTTTGGCGGTGGAGGAAGTGGTTTTTCTTCGCTTGGTTTTTCTTTTTCCTTTACTTTTTCAATAACTGTAACTTTTTGAGGGGCAATAATTATTTTCAGGGTATCAATAAAAAGCCGTTTTGATGGAGTAAAGATGTAGTGAGTACCTTCAAACAAAACAAAGATGCGGTAGAAGCCACTGTCGTTCTTTGCCGTTTTATCAATGTATGAATAGCTTTTTACGTTGGGGTTTGCAAGTGAATGAATGGTGCTGAAATTTCTTATACTGTCTTTTGAACGCTGAATATTAATTTGCGATACATTTTTAAATGCATTGACCCAGCTGATGCTGATCTCCCCGTTTTTTTTAATTGCTTTAAATTTTGGAAGTGTATCGGTTTGTGCAAATAAAAAAAAGTTGCAGCAGAGCATAGTAAGTAAAAGCAAAAACAGTTTCTTCATGGATGATGTATGTTCTGTTGGTGGTTGATTCTTCAACACAAATATAATGCCGTTCAGAATATCAATGTGCCGGGTTTTAAACTGCAGTTGCCCTGGAGCCCGCCTGTATGAATAACTAAGATTTTGCTGCCGGGTTGAAAATAATTTTTTTCAGCCAGCGTAATAACTGCCTGCATCAATTTACCGGTATATACTATATCGGTGGGGATGCCTGTTTTGGTATAAAATGAATTCATAAAATTGATGAGCCGGTCATTTACTTTCGCATAACCTTCGCCTGCATACTCAAACAAAACAATTCTTTGTGCTGTTGATTCAATTGTTGCATGTTTTTCAATAAACAATTTCTTTTCTTCTGCTTTAATTTTCAAAACAGGAATCCCGATCACTGTTTGATGAGCTTTGGCCGCTGCTGCAATTCCTTTAAAAGTTGTACCTGTTCCCATACAGCAGATGATGTGTGTATAACTGCCGGCATTTTCAATCATTGGTAAAATTTCTTTACATCCCTGCAAACCTTCCACATTATCTCCTCCTTCCGGTACAAAAAATAAATCAGCATACTCATTACTGATCTTTTCAACTGCTTTGCTGTTCCTGTTATAATCTTTTCGGTCAACTGCAATCAACTGCATATTGTGTTGTTCACAAAACATTAATGTGGAGTTAAGTGGCTTTACAATTTCACCACGAACAATTGCTGCAGATTGTAAACCGGCTTCATAACATGCAAAAGCAGTTGCTGCCAGGTGATTGGAAAAAGCACCACCCATGGTAATGATTCCTTTCCTGTTTTCATATAAAGCCTTTTGCAAATTGTATTTGAGTTTAAAGAATTTATTGCCCGAAACAAACGGATGAATTTCATCAAGCCTTGCAACTGTAAACCGGAAAGGTTTTTTATCAGTTAATAACCATTCAACTTCGCCGCATTTTATAAACTGTGGTATTGTTTGCATGATGTTGGGGAAAGATTGTTTCTTACTTTGTACTACATAGCTTTGATAATAAACATTGTAATATAAATTGCTTTTCAATAGCAAATTTCTAAAAAAAATGCAAGCAAAGTGGTGCGTAGTAGTATCTTTGCCCGCTCAAAAATAAATGATTACATGCAACCAACTTTATTGATATTGGCAGCGGGCATGGCCAGCCGTTACGGCAGCATGAAACAGATTGAAGGTTTTGGACCAGGCGGAGAAACAATTATGGACTATTCCATTTATGATGCAATACGTGCAGGGTTTGGCAAAGTGGTTTTTATCATCCGTAAAGAATTTGCTGATCAGTTTAAAGAAATATTTGAACCCAAATTGAAAGGGCGAATTGCCATTGATTATGTTTATCAGGAGTTGGATACGTTTACGAATGGATTTGAAATCCCATCAGCAAGGGTAAAACCCTGGGGCACCGCTCATGCCATACTTTGCGCCAAGGATGTCATTAAAGAACCATTTGCCGTTATTAATGCCGATGATTTTTACGGTAGAGATGCGTTTGAAAAAGCGGCAGCTTTTTTAAAAACTGATTGTAATCCCGAACAGCATGCCATTATTGGATATGATCTGTCGAAAACACTCAGTGCAAACGGAACGGTTAGCCGTGGTGTTTGCGAAGTAGATGCAGAACATCATCTTACTGCTATTACAGAACGTACAAAAATTTATGCTGAAGGCGATAAGATCATTTATGAAGATGCTGATGGCAAACACGAAGTGCCTTATCATTCCCATGTAAGTATGAACTTCTGGTGTTTTGATGATTCTGTTTTTTATCTCACCAAACAATTATTCAAAACATTTTTGAAGGAACATGGCCATGAAGAAAAATCAGAATTTTTTATTCCCCTGGTGGCCGATTCCTATATTAAAGAAGAACTGGGTACAATCAAAGTAATCCCAACATCCTCACAGTGGTTCGGCGTTACCTATAAAGA
>CAMTVU010000074.1:0-14765 GCA_947085245.1 uncultured Chitinophagaceae bacterium
ATCTTCCCTGAACTGCAGTTGATTTTCTTCGGCATAAGCCAGCAACTCCTGTTTGGTAAAAGAAAGAAGCGGACGTTTAATTTGTCCGTAGGCAACCGGAATTCCTGTAAGTCCGTGCAAACCTGTACCCCTGAAAAAATTCATCAGCAGGGTTTCAATATTATCATCGGCATGATGAGCAGTGAGGATGTGAATGGTGAATGGTGAATGGTGAATAATCTTCGCCCCGTCTGACGCCCTCGTCTGACGGGACAATAATTCCCTCTTCACCAATTCTTCAAACCAATCATAACGTAATACTCTTGCAGCTTCCTGGATGGACAATTTATTTGCAGCAGCATATTGTTCTGTATCAAATCGCTGCACTCTTACATCAACTTTATATTTATTGCTCAACGATTTTACAAAAGTCTCATCTTCTTCACTTTCCTCACCTCTTAATTGAAAGTTGCAATGAGCAATAGAGAAGTTGTATGCAGCTTTATAACAAAGATCAGTTAATACAACACTATCCACTCCTCCGCTTACGGCAAGGAGTAACTGATCTTTTAAATTGAAAAGATGATGTTGAAGAATGTATTGTTGAAACCGGTTAAGTAATTGCATGGAAATAGAATCATGCAACTTTCAGTTGCTTCTTTGCTATTTTTAAATCATATTCAACCTGTAAGCGCATCCAGAAACCTGCACTGATGCCGAGTTGCTGATCTAATTTTAAAGCAAGTAAAGCAGAAACATGCCGCTTTCCTTTTATTAAATCATTCAAATGCGGTGCACGCAGCCCTACTGAATCAGCAAATGCTTTTTGCGAAATATTTCTTGCTGTCAACTCTTCCCCCAATACAAATCCGGGATGCAGCAATACTTCCGAAACAATTTCTTTACCATTTTTACCTATAACTTTATATGTGCCCATTATCTGTAATGATTTGATAAGTCCTTTATAAATATTATTTCTGTAAGGCTGATTTTATTTTTGTCAATTGAAAATTCAAGTCTGTATTTCAAATCAACCCGTATGGAAAACAAACCTTTTTTATCACCCCTCAATGCTTCAAAATTCAAACTCCTGATATTTCTTAACTCAATTGTATGCTCAGCGTTTTTCAGAATATCTACTTTTATTCTGAATTTTTCTATTACTTCTTTACTATACTTTAACTTCCCTGTTACAGGTAACCCGGTATAAAGTTTTTCAAGATTAGTATTCGTAAAATGTACTTCCATTTGAAACGATTACCAAATTTAGGGAATTTTAATAATTTTTCAAAGCATCAATTCCTCCCACGCCCCTTTCAACTCACCAAAGGCATGTTGTTCTTTTTTATCTTTAGCCACATCCATTCCTTTTTCGTACCATTCAACAGCCTTTTCATTGTCTCCCATTCGCTCAAACAATTTCCCCAGGTGATAATAAGATCCCACATAACCGGGTTCATTTGCCAGTAATTCTTCAAACAGTTGCCGGGCAGTTTCATCATTTCCCAATTTAATGTATTCCAATGCCAGTGCATGTTTCAGGAAACTATCGTTGGGGTTTCCTTCAAGGAATTTCTTTAACTGTTCAATACGATCCATGTGGGTTGTTATTTTTTTTAAGAACAGGTGTTTGTTTTCAAATTCAAACCTTTATCTTTGTTTAGTTGCATAAACAACCATTTTGACCTCACCCCCATCCCCTCTCCCAAAGAGAGGGGTGAAAAACAAAATATTTGTATGAAAATTTTAGTCTGCATCAGTAAAACGCCGGATACAACGGCAAAAATAGCCTTCACAGATAACAACACAAAGTTTGTACAGGAGGGTATTCAGTGGATCATTAATCCTTACGACGAATGGTATGCGCTGGTACGTGCCATTGAACTGAAAGAAAAAGATCCCTCAACTGTTATTCATCTGGTAAATGTTGGCGGAGTTGATACTGAACCCATCATCCGCAAGGCATTGGCTTTGGGTGGTGATGAAGCCATCCGTGTAAATGCTGATAGCCAGGATAGCTTTTATGTTGCCGCTCAAATTGCTGAGATCGCAAAACAAGGTGGGTATGATTTACTGTTTACCGGAAAAGAAACCATTGATTACAATGGTTCCTCCATTGGCGGTATGGTTGCTGAACTGCTGGATCAACCTTATGTTTCTCTTGCAACAAAATTTGAACTGAATGGAACTACCGCAACTATTGAAAGGGAAATTGAAGGCGGTGAAGAAACCTGCGAAGTGAATTTGCCGGTTGTAGTAAGTTGCCAGAAAGGTATGGCCGAACAGCGCATTCCAAATATGAAAGGAATCATGGGTGCACGTTCCAAGCCAATGAAGATAGTTGAACCAGTTGCTGTTGATGTGTTGACTTCTATTACATCATTTGAATTACCCCCTGCCAAATCAGGTGTGAAATTAGTGGATCCTGAAAATGTGGGTGAGTTAGTACGTTTACTACACGAAGAAGCAAAAGTATTTTAAGCCCCCTAACCCCCTGAAGGGGGAACAAGAAATTTCAAACTATCAAATTATCAAATTATATGTCAGTTTTAATTTTTATAGATGCTGCTGAAGGTCATGTAAAAAAATCTTCGTTTGAAGCTTTAACTTATGGTGCACAATTAGCCAAACAATTAAACACTTCTGCAGAAGCTGTTCTGTTGGGCACTGTTGCTGATGATATAGCTGCTCTTGGCAAATATGGTGTAACCAAAATTCACCAGGTAGCCAATGAAACATTGAATCATGTGGATGCACAGGTTTATGCAAAAGCAATTGCTGATGTGGCAACTGCAAGCGGCGCTACTATTATAATATTATCACACAACTTAACAGGCAAAGCTGTTGCTCCACGTTTAAGTGCAAGGCTCAAAGCCGGGTTGGTAGCAGGTGCTGTTGGCTTACCCGATACAAGTAATGCCCGCCCGGATGATCCGGTCGGACGGGGATTTGTGGTGAAAAAAGGCGTATTCAGCAGTAAAGCATTTGCATATATCTCTGTCAGTACTCCAATCAAAATTTTATCCATCAGTCCCAATTCATTTCAAACAATTGCTGGCGATGGAATTGCTGAAGTAGTAACTGCAAACATAACTGTTGATGCACCAAAAGTAAAAGTAACGGCAACCAATAAGGTAACTGGTGATGTTCCTTTAAGTGAAGCAGAATTAGTAGTGAGTGGTGGCCGTGGATTAAAAGGACCTGAAAACTGGGGAATGATTGAAGAACTGGCAAAATTGCTTGGCGCTTCAACAGCCTGCAGCCGCCCGGTTGCCGATGCACATTGGCGTCCGCATCATGAGCATGTGGGACAAACCGGCGGAACCATTGCTCCCAACTTATATATTGCAATCGGCATCAGCGGTGCAATTCAGCACTTAGCCGGGGTGAACCGCAGCAAAGTAATTGTGGTCATCAACAAAGATCCCGAAGCGCCTTTTTTTAAAGCAGCAGATTATGGTATTGTGGGTGATGTGTTTGATGTTGTTCCTAAGATGATACAGGAAGTGAAGAAGCTGAAAGGAATAGCGTAAAGTAAACCGGTAATTAAATAATTCAACGCCGTGCTTACAACGTTTTTTTATTCCTGAACCAAACAGAATGCTTAAGACTAAATAATTCAATTGAATAACTCAATTAAAAAGCAAAGCCCTTAAATTTGCTTTCGGGTTATGAAAAAAATTGAACTGGAAATAGTAGCACTCTCTCACAGCATTACGCAAACTCATAGCTATGCTGTGGTACTTGGCGAGGTAAATGGCCTTCGCCGCCTGCCCATTGTTATTGGTGGTTTTGAAGCACAGGCTATTGCGGTTGCACTGGAACGTATGCAGCCGAGCCGCCCCCTTACTCATGACCTTATGAAAAATTTCATGCTGGCTTTTAATGTAGATCTGCATGAAATTGTGATCAATGATCTGCAGGAAGGTATCTTCTATTCCAAGTTGTTATGCTCATCTGAAAATGATACAGTTGAAATTGACAGTCGCACCAGCGATGCTCTTGCTTTGGCTGTTCGTTTTGGTTGCCCTATTTATACCTACGAACATATCCTGGAAAGTGCCGGCATACTGATGGAAGATGATGAAGAGAAAAAACAAAAAGAAGAAGTAACCATAACCGGAGGCAACGAAGGTAAAGAAGACCTCAAATCATTAAGCATTGAAGAATTGGAAACCCTGCTGAATGAGGTACTGGAGCAGGAAGATTATATGAGAGCTATTGCCATAAGAGATGAATTGAGTCATCGTAAAAAGTAATGGATACTACTACGCATATTGCTACGTAGTACACAGTAATGGATAAATGATAATTCAGTATTATCCATAGCGGTATTCAGCTAACTATCCAGTATCAACTAAACAATTATCCATTCTCCATGATCGTTTTTCCCAATTGTAAAATCAATCTCGGCTTACACATTCTCAACAAAAGAGAAGATGGATTTCATAATTTGGAAACTGTTTTTTATCCTGTTCCGTTAAGAGATGCATTGGAAGCGATCGGGCGGAGCAGGGATAACGGAATAGAATTCACCCAATCAGGTTTAAAAATTGAAGGCGCACCAGAAAACAATCTCTGCACCAAAGCATATCATCTGCTCAAAAAAGATTTCCCAACTCTTCCCTCCATTCAAATGCACTTGCTCAAAGCAATACCTATTGGCGCCGGTTTGGGCGGTGGCAGCAGTGACGGAGCATTTGCGTTAAAATTATTGAATGAAAAATTTCAACTTGGCTTATCAACTCAACAGTTGACAGATTATGCGTTGCAGTTGGGAAGCGATTGTCCGTTCTTTATCCTTAACAAACCTTGTTACGCAACGGGCAGAGGTGAATTTTTAGAAACAGTTGAATTGGATTTATCAGCTTACCGGTTTGCAATTGTAAACCCGGGTATTCATGTAAACACGGGATGGGCTTTTGACCAACTTAGGATCTGGTCAGACCACGAGGCGTGGGCCGACCTAAGAGCAATCATTCAACAACCCATCAACACCTGGAAAGAACAACTCATCAACGATTTTGAAGAACCGGTTTGTAAACAATACCCTGAGATTGCTTCCATCAAACAACAACTGTACAAAGCAGGTGCTCTTTATGCATCCCTGACCGGAAGCGGCAGCACTGTTTTTGGAATTTTCAGCAAGGAGCTAAAGCCTTCACTTTCATTTCCTGAAAACTATTTCTATCGCCTCATTTAATTTTCGGCTGATTGCAATAATTCATTCAAATTCAATACATCTGTAACCATCACTAAATTATCATTTTCATCAAGCGGCCATTGTTCTTTGGGTTTATCCCAATACAATTCTACCCCATTTCCATCCGGATCATTTAAGTAGATAGCTTCACTTACACCATGATCCGATGCGCCGGTTAATGGATACTTTGCATCCATCAATCGTTTGAGAATAACTGCCAGATCTTTTCTTGTTGGATACAAAATAGCCGTATGATATAAACCCACTGAATGAACAGGTGCCTGACCAGCCCCTTTACTTTGCCAGGTATTTAAACCTATATGATGATGATACCCGCCTGCAGAAAGAAAAACGGCCTGGGAGCCGTATTGCTGCGTTACTTCAAACCCAAGCAGATCACGGTAAAAACCAAGCGAACGCTCCAGATCAGAAACTTTTAAATGCACATGACCTATACGGGTTTGTGCAGGCACTGTATAACTCATAAAAACATCAATTTTATTATTTCAAAGTAAGGAAGTATTTTTGAACTCTCATGCAAATTGCATTACACTTTCTTCAGTTGAATCTTGATCTCCTCAATCATCGAGGATAGGCCCTTCCTAACCTCCCCAAAGGGGAGGAATAAATGTGTTACACTTTACTTTTTCATTTTAGATTTTTTATTCTTCATTTTTAATTTCCTTTTTTATGCATACAACAATATCCGCTTCGGCCAATTCACAACATTATATTGATCTGGAAGAAAAATACGGCGCCCATAATTATCATCCATTGCCCGTAGTATTAAATAAAGGCGAAGGTGTTTTTTTATACGATGTGGATGGCAAACGTTATTATGATTTCCTGAGTGGTTACTCTGCCGTTAACCAGGGACATTGTCATCCAAAAATTATTGCCGCATTCATTGAACAGGCGCAAAAACTAACTTTAACATCAAGGGCTTTTCACAGCAACAAGTTGGGTGAATATGAGCAGTTCATCACCCATTACTTTGGTTACGATAAAGTATTGCCGATGAATACGGGTGTGGAAGCTGTTGAAACTGCTATTAAACTTACACGCCGTTGGGGATATGCAGTAAAAGGCATTGAAGACAATAAAGCAAAGATCATTGTATGTGCTGAAAACTTTCATGGCCGCACCAGTACTGTTATTTCATTCAGTACAGATCCAAGCTCCTATTCAAAGTTTGGGCCTTACATGCCTGGCTTTAAAGTAATTCCTTACAACAATACAAAAGCATTGCAGGAAGCGTTACAGGATAAAGATGTGTGCGGATTTTTAGTAGAGCCCATTCAGGGCGAAGCCGGCGTTGTTGTTCCTGATGAAGGTTATTTATTAACTGCCAAACAATATTGTGAAGCAACCAATGTACTTTTTATTGCCGATGAAATTCAAACAGGATTATGCCGCACAGGTAAAATGCTGGCATGTGATTATGAAAATGTTCGTCCGGATATTTTAATTCTTGGCAAAGCATTAAGCGGCGGTGTGCTGCCCGTTAGTGCCGTGCTTGCAGATGATGGAATTATGCTCACCATTAAACCCGGAGAACATGGAAGTACTTATGGCGGCAATCCATTGGCTTGTGCTGTTGCCATTACTGCATTGACTGTTTTAAAAGAGGAACAACTTTCTCAACGGGCTGAAAAACTGGGACAGCAATTAAGAGAGGAACTGCTTGCACTCAATTCTCCATTCATCAGTTTAGTAAGAGGCAAAGGTTTGCTCAATGCCATCCTCATCAAACATCAGAACCCTGATGCAGCTTTGGATTTGTGTATGGAGATGAAAGAACATGGATTATTAGCCAAGCCAACACATGGCGATAAAATACGTTTGGCCCCACCGTTAGTAATCACTGAAGAACAGATCAGTGAATGTGTGAGCATTATTAAAAAGAGTTTGGAGATATTGATGTGATAGAAACACAGATGACACAGATTTGGACGGATTAAAACGAATTCTTCTTTATCGTATTTTTCATCAGTGTTCAATCTGTATTCATCAGCCAAATCCGTGTTTCTATAACTCGTTTTAAAATCCCCGTCAGACGAGGGCGTCAGACGGGGTTGAACCCTTATTTTTGCACCTCAATTACAACAAAGACATGAGCGAAGAGAAAAGCCTGAATTTTATAGAAGAGATTATTGAAGAAGATCTGAAGAACGGAAAGTATAAATCTATCCTCACCCGTTTTCCTCCGGAGCCGAACGGTTACCTGCATATTGGTCATGCCAAAAGCATTTGTTTGAATTTTGGTTTGGGTTTGAAGTATGGCGGCAAAACCAATCTGCGTTTTGATGATACCAATCCTGTTACAGAAGAAACCGAATATGTTGACAGCATTAAAGATGATGTGCGATGGCTGGGGTTCAACTGGGCCAATGAATTTTATGCATCCGATTATTTTGAACAGCTTTATGGCTTTGCAGTAAAGCTTATTCAAAAAGGCTTGGCTTATGTTGATGACAGTACAAGTGAAGAAATAGCACAGCAAAAAGGAACACCAACGCAGCCCGGCATCCGCAATCAATACAGTGAAAGAACGATTGAAGAAAACCTGCAACTGTTTGCAGAGATGCGTGCAGGAAAATACAAGGATGGAGAAAAAGTGTTGCGTGCAAAAATTGATATGGAAAGTTCCAACATGCACATGCGTGACCCAATCATTTACCGCATCAAGCATGCACATCATCACCGCACGGGTGATAACTGGTGCATTTATCCCATGTATGATTTTGCACACGGTCAAAGTGATTCTATTGAAAATATCACTCACTCAATTTGTACGCTTGAGTTTATTCCGCATCGTCCTTTATACGATTGGTGTATTGAGAACCTGGAAATTTTTCCATCAAAACAATATGAGTTTGCAAGGTTGAATCTCAACTATACTATCATGAGCAAACGGAAGTTGCTGCAACTGGTAAACGAAAATCATGTTACCGGCTGGGACGATCCACGCATGCCTACCATCAGCGGTTTACGCCGCAGAGGTTATACGCCTGAAAGCATCCGTGAATTTTGTGATAAGATTGGTGTGGCAAAAAGAGATAACCTTATTGAATTTGGTGTACTGGAATTTTGCATCCGTGAACATCTCAACAGAATTGCAATGAGAAGAATGGTGGTGTTTAATCCCATCAAACTCATCATTACCAATTATCCTGAAGGACAAACAGAACAATTAAGTTCAGAAAATAACCCGGAAGATGCAGGTGCAGGTGCAAGAGAACTTCCGTTCAGTCGTGAAATATTTATTGAAGCAGACGACTTCATGGAAAATCCCCCGAAGAAATTTTTCCGTTTGGCACCCGGGCAAAAAGTGCGTTTAAAAAGCGCATACATTATTCAATGCGATGAAGTATTGAAAGATGCGGATGGAAAGATCACAGCCATTCATTGCAGTTATATTCCTGAAAGTAAAAGCGGCAGTGATACATCGGGTTTAAAAGTACAAGGCACTCTGCATTGGGTAAATGCGGCAGATGCTGTGGAAGTGGAAGTAAGAGAATATGATCGTTTGTTTAAGGTTGAAAACCCTGCTGCTGAAGAAGGTGATTATAAAGAGTACATCAATCCTGCATCCTTAAAAGTTGTAACCGGTTATGCAGAACCTGCAATTAAAGATGCAAAGCAAACAGATCGTTTTCAGTTTATGCGGAAAGGATATTATTGTTTGGATAAAGAAACCACAACAGATAAACTCATTTTCAACCGCACCGTTACATTGAAAGATGCATGGGCAAAGGAAGTGAAGAAGGGATAACCCGCATGCAGGTTGCAATCTCTGCTTGCAACAAAATCATAAAAAACAAAAGAGCGGATCAATTGATCCGCTCTTTTGTTTTTCTTTTAAATCCCCGGCCGACGTGCCGTAAGACGGGGTGCTACGTTTAATGATTTACTGTTTCAAAAGCCATCGGATTATGTTTATGCCTGAAAAAAACGGCAAATAAAACGGCTACAGCCAATGAATAAGTTGCAAATGCAATCCAGGTACCATGCCAGTCTATTGAGCCATCACTCAACGTATAATATTTATCAATCACAACTCCGCTTATCCTGCTTCCCAGCAAAGCCCCCACTCCATTTGACATCATCATAAACAATCCCTGTGCACTTGCTCTTATTGCAGGCTCACTGTTTGTTTCTACAAACAAAGAACCCGATATATTGAAAAAGTCGAATGCTAAACCATAAATGATACAGGATAAAATGATCATCCATAATCCTTCAGCAGGATTACCATACGCAAACAAACCAAAACGCAACACCCATGCTATCATACTGAACAGCATCACCTTCTTGATCCCGAATGTTCTCAGCATAAAAGGAATAGCAAGAATAAACACCGTTTCTGAAATCTGGGAAATGGACATGATGATGGCAGGATATTTCACGGCAAGTGCATCTTTATATACATCAACTTTTGCAAAATCATGCAGGAAAGTATCGCCATAAGCATTTGTTAATTGCAACGCAGCGCCAAGCAGCATTGCAAAAATGAAAAACAAAGCCATCTTTACATTCTTAAATAAAGAAAAAGCCCTCAGTCCCAATAAATCAATCCATGAACTTCCTTCTTTAATTGTTAAGCCCGGGCGGCATTTTGGTAAAGTGAATGCATAAATTCCCAGTACCAAAGATGAAACAGAAGCAACATAAAATTGACTGGCTGATGTTTCAATTTTTAAAAGACTTACTATCCACATGGCAACAATAAATCCAATAGTTCCCCAAACCCTGATGGGCGGAAATTCTTTAACAACATTCTTCCCCGAATTTTTTAATGCTGAATAAGAAACCGTGTTTGAAAGAGAAATGGTAGGCATGTAAAAAATCATATTCAGCAACATCACCCAAAAAAATGTTTCAGGATTATCAACCATCGGCACAAGAAACAAAACGATAGCACCCATCAAATGACAAATTCCCAAAAGCTTTTCGGCATTGATCCATCTGTCTGCAATAATTCCTGTTATTGTGGGCATAAACAGGGCTGAAATTCCCATCGTTGAAAAGATAGCGCCAAACTCGGCTCCAGACCATTGCTTATTCTGAAACCAATAGGCGCCAATTGTAATAAGCCATGATCCCCATATAAAAAACTCCAGGAAACTTAAAATTGTAAGACGGAACTTAAGATTCATCAGAAAATGGTTTTGGTTTTAAATATCCTCATCTCTAAGAAGCTGTTAAAAATGATTATGCGAATTTATTATATGGCTAACAGTGGTCGGTGAGGACACCGACCACGGCGGACCGCCGCCGTTGGTGTCCCCCACCAACGGCTTACATGGCAAATTAAAATTCTATTTTTAAACAGACTCTAAAAATGAAAGATAGCAGTTTTTATAATATTGCAACAATATGACAGGCTATTGATTATTCCCAAATTGCTCTTTCAGTTACACAGCACAAAGTAACAGGCAGCGTTTGGGGCTGTAACAAATGTCTTAATCTCATACTGCGTACTACGTAGTTCAGGCGACATTTTGATTAACAGTACAACAAAAGAATTGAGGACAAGTAAGAGTTAAAAAGTCGTCTATCAAATGAGCGAAGTAGTATATTCATTATTTTAAAGCTACTTCGTACATTCACAGTCTTAACTATTCTTATGACGATATTGAAAAGCATTTTTTCTTTTACCCTTTTCATGACGCTGGCATTTGCAGCATCAGCCCAAAAACAAAAAACGGTTTCATCCAATCAGCCCCATAACTTTCATCGCTGCGGTACACAAACAGTGATGGATGAGTTGATGAAAAAATACCCATCGCTCAAACAGGAAATGGAACTCAGCAGGCAAAAAACCCTGCTGGCTTACCAACAGTTAAAGAATACGCTTCGTCCAAATGTTATTTATACTATCCCGGTAGTTGTACATATCATTATGCCCAACCCCGGCTCGGTAACAGATGCCCAGGTACTATCACAAATAGATGTGTTGAATGAAGATTATGCAGGATTAAATGCCGACTCAACAAGAATTCCTGCTGCCTTCAAACCCTTGTATGGAAAAAGCAATATCCGTTTTTGTTTGGCACGCCGTGATACCAAAGGCGATGCAACCAATGGAATTGTTCGTATTGCATCATCCACTATTTCATCGCCCGGTTTAAAAGATCCGGTAAAGTTTACATGCACCGGCGGCAGTGATGCATGGGATGCCACAAAATATCTCAACATCTGGGTTTGCCAGATGCCATCAGGATTTTTAGGTTATTCCTTTTATGCTTCTGATCCGCTGTCGGCTGTTCCGTTAAATGAAAGAGGTTTTGTAAACAACTACCGCTCCTTTGGAAGAGGCCTTTTTGCGCAAGCTCCGTTTAACCTGGGCAGAACCGCCACACATGAAATTGGTCATTTCTTTGATCTCAATCATATCTGGGGCCCCAACAATTGTGATGGCACACAAAGTTGTACAGATGATGATGATATCAGTGATACACCCAAACAATTCAAATGTACTTTTGGAGCGCCTCCTGCCGACAGTGTAATTACAGATGCATGTGCAACTGCTGCACCCGGTATTATGTGGATGAACTATATGGATTATGTGGATGACCGTGCAATGGTAATGTACACTCCCCAACAGTACAACCGCATGGAAACAATTTTATTGGCCAATCCCTGGATGCAAACACTCATCACTTCCAACGGATGCACACCGGTAACTCCGTTAAACAGGGATGTACGTTTTGAAAAATTCAAAGATGCATTTTATGAAGTATGCGGTAATACAAACGATCTTATTTTCTCCTGCAGCAACACGTATAAACCCATCGTTACCATTAAAAATATTGGTACCGATAATGTAACAAGCTTAACCATCTCTGCAAAATTTGGAACAGGAACACCGGTTGTTACCAACTGGACAGGAACTTTAGCGCCGCAAGCAACTGTTGATATTACACTCAACCAAATGACATTGAGCCCCGGCACCAACAGTAATTTGATTGTTTACACTTCTAACCCCAACGGAAGTGCAGATCAGAAAGTTGCCAATGATACGGGTCGTCTTGGCGGCATTGTTTATCCTGTAGTAACTGTTCCTTTTACCGAAGGATTTGAAAGCACAACCTTTGCACCCAACAACTGGCAGCGTTTCAACCCCGATGGAAATATTACATGGCAACGCACAACCGCAGCAGCAAAAACAGGCAATGCTTCCATGTTCATCAATAATTTTGATTACAATGCAAACGGTGCAATTGACTGGATGTTTTCACCGCTGGTACCCGTTAAAGGAAGAGACTCTGTTTTTCTTTCCTTCCAGGTGGCAGCAGCAACTTACAACATGCCAGACCTTGCAAATAACCCAACCGATACATTGGAAGTATTACTAACAACAGATTGCGGCCTAACCTATACAAGCCTTTATAAGAAATGGGGTAAAGAATTGGTAACAACAGGAAATATTGGTGTAGATACCGGGTACATTCCCAATGCAGGTCAATGGAGAAAAGATACTGTGTTCCTCGGCGATTTTTCCAATACCGGTACAGAATATATTCAGGCGGTAATACGCAACACCACCAATTATGAAAACAATATTTATTTAGATGACATCAACATAACAATAAAAGATGCCAACCCCAACCTCAAGCGCAAAGGAGTTATGATTACTCCCAACCCGTTCAGAGATAAGTTTGTGTTGCAGTATTATCAAAAGCCGGTAAATCTTGAATACATCAATATTTACAATCATGTTGGGCAATTGGTATGGCAGAAACGTATTGCATTAGGTGTGGGCGGAACAAACCTTGGCCCACTTTATACGGAGGTTGATCTTGGCACACTAAGCAGTGGTATTTACACCGTACAGCTTGTTTATCGTGCACAGGAAACACAAACCATAAAAGTGCTGAAAGTAAATTGATGTGTTGTGCTACTTACCTTCTGCAAAATAGTTTTACGTTTCGAACAGGAAATGTTGAATAAAATTCAAATGTTATTCACCACAGTAGTACAACTGCTTAATCAGGGAACAATCCCGCAATCGGGCCGTATTCGATTGCGGGGGTCTTTTTTGTTTCTTTTTGGACAAGCAAAAAGAAAAGAGAAATAACTTGGAAATCCAACATCACGCAGTAATTAAATTAAGAGCAAGATCAGATTAAAGCCTGACAGCAATCAGGCTAATGTTCAGAAAAGATACTTCATTGAAACTGTTCACAGCGTAACTTTGCCACGCCCCGGCTGGTATCCCCACCAAACCGAACAAAAATATAAACCATGCAAACAGGATTAGAAGCATTGATCAAAAGCAACCGTATAGACAGTTCCTTAAAAACCATTGCTGAAAAAATTTATAACAAAGAACGCATTACAGAAGAAGATGGATTACTGTTATTTGAAAAAGCAAGTCTCCCCTTTCTTGGTTCACTCGCCAATCATGTACGTGAACGCTTGCATGGCGATACCACTTATTTTAACCGCAACTTTCATATAGAACCTACCAATCTCTGTGTGTTCAGTTGCAACTTTTGTTCTTACTCAAAAATTTATGCAAAAAAAGAAGAAGGCTGGGAACTGAGTATTGAACAGATGCTGCATACAGTACAGAAGTATGATGGCGTTCCCGTTACCGAAGTACATATTGTAGGTGGAGTGCATCCCAAAATGGACCTGCAATTTTTTGCTGATTTATTAAAAGCAATTAAAGATCACCGCCCCGGTTTACACATCAAAGCATTTACAGCTGTTGAATACGATTATATGTTCCGCAAAGCAAAAGTGAGTGTGGAAGAAGGATTGAAAACACTGATCAGTCATGGATTGGATTCAATACCCGGCGGTGGCGCTGAAATTTTTCACCCGGAGATCCGTGAAAAAATCTGTGCCGATAAAGTAGATGCCGATGGATGGCTGAAGATTCATGAAACAGCACACAAGCTGGGGCTGCACAGCAATGCAACGATGTTATACGGACATATTGAAAAATACCGGCACCGTATTGATCACATGAACAGGTTAAGAATGTTACAGGATGAAACAAATGGCTTTCAAACGTTTATTCCGCTCAAGTTCCGCAACATGGATAATGACATGAGCTATGTGCATGAAAGCACCGTAGTGGAAGACATGAAAATGTATACCGTTGCCCGACTGTTCTTAGATAATTTCCCTCACCTGAAAGCTTACTGGCCCATGCTGGGAAGGCACAATGCACAAATGACTTTATCTTTTGGTGTAAATGATATTGACGGAACCATTGATGATACCACCAAAATTTACAGCATGGCCGGCAGCGAAGAACAAACACCGGTTATGACAACCGAACAATTGGTGGCGCTCATTAAACAGGTAAAACGCAAACCGGTTGAACGGGATACATTGTATAATGTAGTGAAAGATTACAGTGAAGTTGCTGTGTCAGAAGAAACGGGGTTTTCGAGAAATTAAAGAAAAAAGCCATTCACAGAATTTGTATTTGCGAAAGTTTTAAAACTTTCGCTTTTTTTAGTAACACATTGAAAACAAATCAGTTCAAAAAATTGTCGCAGGCTTTGAAGGCTGAAAACTTTCGCATATATTTGAGTTGAACTAACATCGCCTGTCAAGGCGA
>CAMTVU010000075.1:0-4765 GCA_947085245.1 uncultured Chitinophagaceae bacterium
ATGAAGCAAAGTAGTTGAAATGCGTACGCCGCTGCAACCTAAAGGATGGCCCAATGCAATGGCGCCACCATTCACATTTACTTTTTGCAGATCCAAACTCAGCTCATGAATGCACGCAATACTTTGCGAAGCGAATGCTTCGTTCAATTCAATTAAATCGAGATCATTAACTGTAAGGCCCGCCCGCTGCAATGCTTTTTGTGTGGCAGGCACGGGACCAACGCCCATAATGGATGGATCTACACCCGCTACAGCCATTGACTTAATTGCAGCAATTGGTTTCAGATTATATTTCTTTACTGCTTCTTCGCCTGCCAGCAACATAGCCGCTGCCCCATCATTGATGCCGCTTGAATTTCCGGCTGTAACAGTGCCATCTTTTGCAAATGCCGGTTTTAATTTGGCTAATTGTTCAATGGTTGTTTTGCGTGGGTGTTCATCTGCATCTACCAACACTATTTGCTTTCCCTGCAATGCTTCCACAGGAACAATTTCATTTTTCCATTTACCTGCCGTTAATGCAGCAAAATATCTCTCCTGGCTTTGCAATGCAAACTCATCCTGTGCAATTCGTGAAAGGTTCCATTGCTTAGCCACATTCTCGGCTGTTTCGCCCATGCTGAATGGATGATAAATTTCTGCCAATCTTGAATTGATGAAACGCCAGCCAAGAGTTGTATCGTAAAGCTCTGCTTCACGCCCAAACGCAGTTGATGACTTACTCAAAACAAACGGAGCACGGCTCATACTTTCCACACCGCAGGCAATAAACAAATCACCATCACCACAGGCAATAGCTCTTGCTGCATCCATGATTGCCTGCAGGCTGCTTGCACATAACCTGTTTACTGTACTTCCTGCAACTGTTACAGGCAAACCCGCCAGCAATGCGGCCATACGGGCAACGTTGCGA
The DNA here is from genome assembly GCA_947085245.1 of uncultured Chitinophagaceae bacterium. Taxonomy (GTDB): domain Bacteria; phylum Bacteroidota; class Bacteroidia; order Chitinophagales; family Chitinophagaceae; genus Lacibacter. Next base: position 914 of record CAMTVU010000075.1, read on the forward strand.
TTGTCTTCCCCGCTTTGATTGGCTGCACCGGCAATAACATCTTCAATGTCATTTACATCAATAGATGCATTGCGTTGAATGAGTGCTTTGATGATATGTGCCAGCAGATCATCAGGACGAACAGATGCCAGGGTACCGCCGTATTTGCCAATGGGGGTGCGAAGTGAATCAATGATATAAACAGGTTTCATATTCAAGAGTAAAGCTCAAAAGTAAAGAACTCGTTTCAATCGGCTGATGCTTTGTACCTTTGCCGGCATGAAAGTAGCGAACGAGCGAAATATCCGCCACTTAAGTCTTGAAGAAATCAACGATTACTTCGAAAGCATTGGCGAAAAAAAATTCAGGGCAAAACAGGTGTACGAATGGCTATGGCAAAAGCATGCCCACAGCTTTGCTGATATGACCAACCTCAGCAAAGAACTCCGTCAAAAATTGGGTGAAACATATACACTGCCTGCGCTGGTTGTTGATGCTACACAGTACTCTGCTGATGGAACTGTGAAATCAAGATTCCGCACACATGAAGGGCATTTGGTGGAAGGTGTACTGATACCGACCAACGACCGCAAAACGGCCTGTGTGTCTTCACAAATCGGTTGCTCTTTGAGTTGTAAGTTTTGTGCAACTGGTTATATTGATCGCAAACGCAATCTTGATTTTGATGAGATCTATGATGAAGTTGTACTTCTTAACCAGCAAAGCGAACAGGTCTATCAAAAAAAACTGACGAATATTGTGTTCATGGGTATGGGCGAACCCCTATTGAATTATAAAAATGTATTGAAGTCCATTGAAAGGATTACTTCCCCTGATGGTTTGGGCATGAGCCCACGGCGTATTACTGTTTCAACAGCCGGTGTGGCCAAACAAATTAAACAGTTGGGTGATGATGAAGTGAAGTTTAAATTAGCATTATCACTTCATGCAGCTACTGATGCCAAGCGTCATGAGATCATGCCCGTTAATGATACCAACAATATCAAATCATTGGTTGAAGCTTTGAATCATTTTTATAAGAAGACCGGTAATGAAATTACGTTTGAATATATCCTGTTCAAAGATTTTAATGACAGTTTGAAAGATGCAGATGATCTGATTAAACTGTATCGCCAGGTTCCTGCCGATCTCATCAACATCATTGAATACAACCCGATTGATATGGCTACATTTCAAAAACCTGATGAAGAAGTGACCAATCAATTCATGGCTTATTTAGAAAAACATAAAGTAAATGCACGGTTAAGAAGAAGCAGGGGAAAAGATATTGATGCTGCCTGCGGGCAGTTGGCAAATAAAAAATAATAAATTAAAACCCCAGCGTATGCCGGGGTTTTGCCTGATGTGGTTTTGGGTTGTGGTTAATTCGGGCCGATGCTCTTGCCTGTAACAATATGCTTTCCAATTCTTACCCGATAGTAAAGAACGGTTTGGTTCATATTGTTATACTGTACGATGTTTCCTTTTCCTTTCAGCACATTTACTTTTCTTTCACTGATCAATTGTCCGTTTGCTGCAAACATTTCAATCATTGCAATTCCCTGCTCAGGCGATTCTATTGAAATGGCGAACGATCCCTGGTGCGGATTAGGATAAGTAGCCGCCTTCAATCCTTCTACAGTAATTACAGGTTTAATTGTATTTGCACTTTCATTTGCAGGCGCCTGGCTGTTGTTGATCCGTGCGGATCCTCCATAAGCAACCTTCAGATCATAACAGATATAAGAGAGCGCTCCAAAGACTTTGATGTAATATAGTGTGCCTCCGGTTAAACTATATGTTTTTGCTGTTGCAGTACTTCCCGTATTTGGCGTCATTGCTACTGTTCCTGCTGATGAATAAACATCAAATACAATAGCAGGATTCGGATGATTGAATGTTACTGTATAATTACCTGCCGCTACGGTTGTAAACTTATACCAGTCTAATGAATCTGCTACTGTAGGTATTCTTGCATATATATTTGTTTCAATTGGAATGCTGAAGGCTCTTGTTTTGGTATTATTTTTATTCGGACCTGTGCCTTCATATTCATCAGCACCATTATCAGTAATTGCTACAACCTTTGTAGTAGTGCAACCTTTTGCATCCATAATACCAATTGTATAACTACCAGCATACAAACCTGTAAATAATCCACTGCTGCCATAAGTTCCTCCATTCAGGTTATAGGTATAAGGTGCTGTTCCACCACTTCCGGTTGCTGTTATTGTACCAAGACTATTACAACCTGTTGCATTAGTTCTAGCCGTTGTTAATGAAAGATTAGAAGCAGGTTCAGTAACAATGAATGTACTGTCAACAAAACAACCACTTCCATTATCAGTAACTTTTAATTTATAAGTGCCCTTTGTCAAATTACTCAGGTCTTCATTCGAAGAAATGATGCCACCTGTCCAGCTATATGTAAATCCACTTCCTGTTCCACCATTTGCAGTAATGTTGATTGAACCTGTAGCTCCTCCTCTGCATGCAACATCAGTGATTGTTCTTGCTATTACAATGGCAGGGAAAGGATTGACGGTTACTGGCACAACAGCAGTACAATTATTTTTATCTGTTATTGTAAGTGTGTAATTACCCGCTGCCAGGTTATTGATATTTAGTTGGGATGAACTATACGTTCCATTCAAACCTGTCCAGCTGTAGCTGTATGCAGGAGAACCTCCGCTAACAGTTACATTAATACTTCCTGTACTTGAACCTGCGCAGGTGTTTTGAACTGTATGTGTTGCCGTTAATTGTGTTGGCTGAGTAATTGTTTTTTCTACAAAACCCGTACAACCATTTACATCTTTCACTGCTATGTTGTAAGTACCCGGTGCAAGATTGGTAAAGCTAAAGGGCAATGATCCATTTACAAAACTCACACCACCATCCTTACTAAACATGAACGGTGCTGTACCATTTGCATTGGTTACTTTAATGATGCCATTATTGGCGCTAAAACAGGTAACATTTGTTACAGAAGCCGTAGGATTGAACGCTTCTGCTACAGTTAGTGTAACACTTGCTGTTGCTGTGCAGCCATTAGCATCCGTAACAGTAACACTATACGTACCAACAGGCACACCGCTGATCGTTGCAGATGTTGAGCCGTTACTCCACAGGTAAGTATAACCTGGTGTGCCGCCACTTGCATTCACGGTTGCCATATTAGAGCATGCGGTAGAACCATTAGTAATACTTATTGTAACCTGCGTTGGTTGTGTTACTTCATAAGAAGCAATTGAAGTACATCCATTAGCATCTGTAACAGTAACATTATAAATACCTGCTGTAAGATTTTCAATTTCATTGGTTGTTGCGCCATTACTCCATAGATATGTATATGGTGCAGTTCCACCTGCTGCTTCAACAGCAGCTGATCCAATTGTTCCATTGAAGCAAATGTTGTTATCACCACTTGGAGTTGCAGATAACACATCGGGTTCGGTAATTGTTACCTCTAATATTCCCGGGCCATCAGCGTTCTCATCAATAATATAGATATTGGACCCATTACCATCTGTAATTGCTAAGCGGTATGTACCTGGAGAAAGATTCGTTAGGTCTTCATCATGCGAAACAAAATTTGCATCTCCATCTTTTGTCCATGTATAAACGAACGGAGCTTTGCCATAAGTGGTAGTAATATTGATAGTGCCATTATTTGCTCCATTGCAGGTAACATTTGTATATCCGTTTAATGTTATAAATGTTGGATAACCATCACATACATCTGGTACAGGTTGAAAACCTGTAGCTGCATCATTATCAGTACCATTGGTTAGCCAGGGAATAATATCAACCGTTGACAATGAAAGTTTATTGATAAAGTTTTGAGCTGCTGCAGAGCCATACCAGTTGCAG